>CAZKYS010000274.1:0-1508 GCA_964557085.1 uncultured Caulobacteraceae bacterium | reverse complement strand
GCAGGGTGGTTCGACCGAAATACATAGATGTCAGGTCCCGTGTGATCATATTCCCAGGAGCAGTTATTCTCTGTTCCGGGCCCGCGGTGTCTGCAAGCAGCTGATTGCGACGATCCGCGCCAAGGCCGCCGAGACGAACTGACCCCCGGAGTCCTGTAGCGACATGCCCGCGACCATCCACAAGCAAGCGCGTACGACCCCCGTGATCCGTGCCGAACTGCAAGCCTCCGGCGAGCCGAGCACGGTGCTTGCGCGCCGCTACAACCTGACGGTGGCCACGGTGCGCAAGTGGCGGGCGCGCGCGGACACGCAGGATCGCTCGCATCGGCCGCAGACCCTGCACACCACGCTCTCTGCCGAGCAGGAGCTTGTGGTGGTGGAACTGCGCAAGCTCCTGCTGCTGGCGCTGGATGATCTGCTCGTGGTGACGCGGGAGTTCGTGCATCCGGAGGTCTCGCGCTCGGGGCTGGATCGCTGCCTGCGCCGCCATGGCGTCTCGCGCCTGGAGGATTTGATGCCGCGCGAAGAAACCCCCGCCACCCCGGCCGGGGGCTTCAAAGACTACGAGCCAGGCTTCGTGCATGTGGACGTGAAGTACCTGCCGCAGATGCCCGGCGAGCGCGCGCGCTCCTACCTGTTTGCCGCCATCGACCGGGCGACTCGCTGGGTGTACGTCGAAATCCTGCCGGACAAGACTGCCGCCAGCGCCAGCGGCTTTCTGGAGCGCCTGCTCCAGGCCGCCCCCTTTCGCCTCACCAAGGTGCTCACCGACAACGGCAAGGAGTTCACCGACCGCTTCTGTGCCACCGGCGAGCGCAAACCCACCGGCGCGCACGCCTTCGATCAGGTCTGTGCCACCAACACCATCGAGCATCGCCTGATCAAGCCTCGCCACCCGCAGACCAACGGCATGGTCGAACGCTTCAACGGCCGCATCGCCGAGGTGCTCGCCACCACCCGCTTTCGCAGCGCCGAACATCTGCACGAAACCCTCACCCGCTACGCACTGATCTACAACCAGTACATCCCGCAGCGCGCACTGGCACATCGCTCGCCTGTCGCTGCGCTCAAACACTGGTATCAGGAGCGCCCGGAGCTGTTTCTTCGGCAGCCTCAGGATCAGGCGGGACTTGACACTTATATTAACCCGGGAAACAAATGCTCGTTGCATCGTCTATAATTGATGTCCTCTATGATCGACGATTGAAGGTGTTGCTATGAACAAAACCCGATATCCGCAAATTGTCACAGAGTGCTCAGTAGGTATTGCGTAAGCAGGCCATTCGCCTGCATTTGCAAGGCAAATCCTGGCAGGAATTTTCCGGGATTTTCGGAGCGAACATTTGTACCGTTCGAGTGTGAGGGCGGCGATATCAGGCGCAGGGCGAGGCTGGATTGGCGAATAGCAAATGCGGTCGACAGCGTGGAGAAAGACGCAATCTTTTTGTTATACCACAGAGTTGCTTATTCGCGATCTGGTGGCAACGCGGCGCCCGGATCAACTCGAT
>CAZKYS010000273.1:0-1541 GCA_964557085.1 uncultured Caulobacteraceae bacterium | reverse complement strand
TAGTTTGCTTATTGGCTCAAAATGCGGTGCGCATACTGTGCCATATATTGAAAATAATTGTATGAGCGCGATTTTCGAACACGAGGCTACAACAACAAAACTTGGTGAAGATCAATTATTCTATTGCCGCCAACGCGGCCTTAATGAAGAAAGCGCAACCGCACTTTTGGTAAATGGCTTTGTGCGCGATGTTATGCAAAAACTACCAATGGAATTTGCGGTTGAGGCACAGAAATTGGTTGCCATTTCGTTAGAAGGGAGTGTGGGGTAGCTCTAATGAAATATTCAAGTGAAATAATATTGCAATCCCATAAGCATTGCGTTGCAAACCGTGACGAAATTCAAAGAAGCAAATTTGTTGGTTGTTTCTATTGTGAAAAAATATTTAAAAGCTCTGAAATTGTTGAATTTTGTTTGGATAAAGTTGACGAAGATTTAAAAGAAATAACAGGGTTATGCCCGTTTTGCAGCATTGATTCTTTGTTAGGTGATGCAAGTGGATATGAAGTAACAAGCCCTATATTCTTAAAACAGATGAAAGAACACTGGTTTTAAAAAATGTTAGAAATTAAAAACCTTAAAGTTGAAATTGATGGTAAACTTATAACCAATGGCCTGTCATTGAGCGTGCCTGATGGTGAGGTTCATGCTATTATGGGGCCGAATGGGGCGGGGAAATCTACCTTGTCTTATGCTTTATCTGGTCGCCCAAATTATGAGATAGTGGGTGGTTCGGCCTTGCTTAATGGCAAAGATATATTGGCGCTTGAACCCGAAGAGAGAGCTGCCGAAGGCCTGTTTTTATCATTCCAATACCCACTCGAAATTCCGGGTGTGCCAACCCTAACCTTCATTCGTACTGCCTTGAATGAACAACGCAAATATCGCGGTGAAGATGAAATTTCCGCCCCCGCCTTTATGAAATTGGCGCGCGAGGCTGCAAGCCGTTTGAAAATCGACAATGAAATGCTCAAACGCCCACTTAATGTTGGTTTTTCAGGTGGGGAAAAGAAGCGCATGGAAATTTTCCAAATGGCGCTGCTTGAACCTAATTTTATGATTTTGGATGAAACCGATTCAGGGCTTGATATTGATGCTTTGCGTGTTGTTGCCGATGGTGTGAATTTTATGCGCGCGCCAAATCGTTCAATGTTGGTAATTACACATTATCAAAGGCTTTTGGATTATATAAAGCCTGATAAAGTTCATGTTTTGGCAAGCGGCAAAATCGTCGATACGGGCGGCCCCGAACTTGCGCTTGAACTTGAAAAATCAGGTTATGACAAATATGAGGTAGCGGCATAATGGCAATTTCCCACGCCATTTTAAGCGAATTTTCCGACACTTTGGCGGGTAAAGATGCGCGCGATTATTTTGGCGCACATGGCATTCCAACGCGCCGTAATGAAGCCTATCATTTCACTGATTTGGCGCGTGGTTTGGAAAATATTGAAAAGCCAAATGGTGAAATCCCACTTGCCAATATTGATGCCGATATAATAATTCATTCAACCCAATTTGGTGAAATTGTTTCGGGCGAA
>CAZKYS010000272.1:0-1556 GCA_964557085.1 uncultured Caulobacteraceae bacterium | reverse complement strand
GCGCACCACGGACACCTGGCGCGCACCGGGGATCACCAGCTCCACCGGATCCTCAATCGTGATGATCTTCCGCCGCCCTCCGCTGCGCTCGTGATACAGCGACAACAGATGTTTGAGGCTGGTCGTCTTGCCCGACCCGGTGACCCCCATCAACAGGATGATCCCGGTGGGAATGCGGACCATTCGGTGCAGCACCTGGATTTGCTCCGGCGTGAAGCCGAGTCCAGGCAGATCGTGCGCAGTCGAACTGCGACCGGCCACCAGAATGCGCAGCACCACGTCAGCGCCACCCTGAACAGGTCCGCCGGCGTAGCGCAGGGTCACACGCCACTTCGCTTGCCCCGGAACGACCTCGATGTCGCGCTCGATACGCGCATCCTGGATGTCGCGCTCCGAAAACGCCACGGACTTGGAATCGTTGTGCGCCATGGCGTGGTAGGCCCGGGCCACCGCCAACCCTTCGTCCTTCGTCAGCGGCAATCCCAGGGGGACCAGCTCACCGTCGATGCGAAACCGCACGATGGTGGCGAACTCATCGACCTCCAGATGCACGTCACTCGCCCGCCGGCGCACGGCCTCGGCCACGATGTTCTCGGCCAGCTTGACGCTCGATGCCCCATCGGTGGCTTGGCTGACCTCGACGTTCTCGTTCTGCAGACCGTTGGGCTTGGAGTTGACGATCGCCACCACATGGTCGGTGACCTCGTAGTAGTCCGTGATCTCCTGGCCATCGGCCGACAGGCGCTTCTGCAACAGCACATGGATCGCGCGGTCCCGGCGCCGATTGCTCCACAGCAACGCGACGCGCGACTCGGTGAGCCGGACCAGGGCTGCCACCCTGGCATCCGCCGCCACCAGCTGGTACTTCGCGCCCGCAACCGTCAGCACCTGGCTGTAGACCGGTATGCCCGCGGCATCATCGATCACCGGGATGTTGGGGTGGACCCGAGCGTCGTCTGCGCTGGCGCCTGCTGCCGGTGAACCCGGAGCGACCCGCCCTGGCTCTGCGCTCGTCACCGCGGCCGGCGCTGCTCGCGCGAACAGCCCCTCTCCGCCCGAAGGCGACGGGGACGACACAGGTGCGGCATCGGCCGGTTTGGCCTCCCCACCAAATAGCTTTCCGAGCACCTTCAACAAGTTCATTTATCGACTCATGTTGCGGATTTGTTAGCTCCCTGAACCGTCAGGAGCCCCTTGCTGTTGTACCTGAAATCCGTTGGGACTGGCAGACCCAGGGAATGGCAGGACCGTTGCGGCTGGAATTGTGCTGGGAATGATCGGCGCTCGATCACCCTGACCCTCCGGCTTCGGGCGCCCAAAGAACAATCGTTCACGTTCCCCCTTCAGGCCTTCCAGCACCACGCCACCGGCCTCGATGCCCGCCACGCGGTACTCGCTGGTCACGTATTCGCCCACGCCAACGCGGATCAAGGCGCCGCCCACGACAAATTCCGCGCGCATGCGCGACCTGGCGCCTCGAATACCTACCAGCTCCGGCGCCCCGCGGCCGGCGCTGCTCGCGCGAACAGCCCCTCTCCGCCCGAAGGCGACGGGGA
>CAZKYS010000271.1:0-1568 GCA_964557085.1 uncultured Caulobacteraceae bacterium | reverse complement strand
CCCCCAAATATTCATAGCGCGACTTTTTCCATATTGATGCCGCACCGCAAGAGGCAAATACTTCGCCATCTTCAATATTTTGCGGTATTGGTTTGCGGTGACCGCCGCGCCACGCAATTCCAAAAATTGAAAAGCAATCTCCTGCGCCATCAAGCATATTTGGTTCGCCATCAAGCATTTGAAGACAACCAAAATTCTCACAATCTTGATATTTATTAATTGCCTTGTCTATTTCTTCTAACCAATTTGGATTAGGAAAAGCATCGGGGTTTAGCAATACCAACCACTGCCCATTTGCAAGTCTAGAGCCTTGATTATTGGCTTTTGCAAAGCCAATGTTTTCTTGATTTTGCACAAAAATGTTTACTTTTTCGGCTTGTTCCTTTGACACGCCGTTTTCGGGTGAATTATTATCAATTAATATGGTTTCAAAATTTTGATAAGTTTGTTCTTTTAAACAGGAAAGATTCCTATCAATATCTTTTTGGCTTTTATAGCTTACAATAATTATCGAAAATTTTGGCAAAAGAAACCTATTTTAAAAGCCGTTCTAGTATATTACGTATATTGCCACCCAAATCTTCATCTTTCAATGCGTAGGCAAGGAATGCTTCGGTGTAACCTTCGCGCGAACCGCAATCAAAATCTTCACCATCAAATTCTACGGCGCTGAATTTTTGGGTTTTCATTAATTCGTGCATCGCATCGGTTAATTGGATTTCACCACCTGCGCCGCGTTCTTGGTTTTCTAAAATGTCAAAAATTTCGGGTTGCAAAATATAACGACCTGTAATTTTCAAATTACTTGGTGCGTTTTCTTGCTTTGGCTTTTCAACCATATCGGTGATTGGCATTATATTGCCTTCACGTGCACCATGCGCAATCACGCCATAAGAAGAAACTTGATCCATTGGAACCTGGTCAACCGCGATAATATTGCCGCCAACTTTTTCATAGGCATCAATCATTTGATGAAGACAAGATCTTTGCGCTTGAACCAATACATCAGGTAATAGAACTGCAAACGGTTCGTTGCCAATAATATCACGCGCGCACCAAACAGCATGGCCAAGACCAAGCGGTGATTGTTGGCGTACAAAAGATTTTGAGCCCGCAACAGGAAGCATATTTTGTAACATTTCCAATTGCTTGGTCTTTCCCGCGCGGGTCAAAGTTTCTTCAAGTTCAAACGCGCGGTCAAAATAATCAGAAATTGATGATTTATTTCGACCAGTTACAAAAACAAAATGCTCAATTCCCGCCTCTAATGCTTCTTCAACAACCCAATGAACAGCAGGTCTATCAAATACAGGTAACATTTCTTTTGGAAGGCTTTTTGTCGCTGGTAAAACGCGTGTTCCAAAACCTGCAACAGGCATTACTGCTTTGCGAATTCTCTTATTCATTCTTACCCCTTAAATACAGGATTCCCCACAAGGATTATATATATTAATAGCTTTTATCCGTGCATGATTATAGCCTATGGATTAATAATACAAGAATATTATTCTTAATTTGGGGGTTTTGACGTGCGACAAACTAGCGAAGAAAATAGCGATTTTTATAAT
>CAZKYS010000270.1:0-1609 GCA_964557085.1 uncultured Caulobacteraceae bacterium | reverse complement strand
AGCTCGTGTCGTGAGATGTTGGGTTAAGTCCCGCAACGAGCGCAACCCTCGCCTTTAGTTGCCATCATTCAGTTGGGCACTCTAGAGGGACTGCCGGTGACAAGCCGGAGGAAGGTGGGGATGACGTCAAGTCCTCATGGCCCTTACGCGTAGGGCTACACACGTGCTACAATGGTGGTGACAGAGGGATAATCCCTAAAAGCCATCTCAGTTCGGATCGTCCTCTGCAACTCGAGGGCGTGAAGTTGGAATCGCTAGTAATCGCGGATCAGCATGCCGCGGTGAATACGTTCCCGGGCCTTGTACACACCGCCCGTCACACCATGGGAGTTGGTTCTACCCGAAGGCGCTGCGCTAACCGCAAGGAGGCAGGCGACCACGGTAGGGTCAGCGACTGGGGTGAAGTCGTAACAAGGTAGCCGTAGGGGAACCTGCGGCTGGATCACCTCCTTTCTAAGGATACAGTCTATTAAACTTCGGTTTTAGACAGTTTCTGATGAACATAGCTTCTTAAATGAAGCAAAAACAACGATACGTTTCCGTCTCCGTTTCTCTTTCCGTACGAAATTAGCAATGATTTGCTTGGCAATATGGCTGGGTAGGTTGTTGTGATGATTGGTAATACCTATAAGGCATTCAAATTACTCTGTAATTATGGTTAGCCCTGTGATGAACCCCAAAAAGTTGTAGACTTTTTGGATAAGGTGAAGAACGAAATTTGCTTCGGCAAATTTCCAATAGATATTGGGCTTGTAGCTCAGGTGGTTAGAGCGCACGCCTGATAAGCGTGAGGTCGATGGTTCGAGTCCATCCAGGCCCACCATTTAGACCTTTGAGGTATTATTAGACTCTATAGAGCGGGGCCTTAGCTCAGTTGGTAGAGCGCCTGCTTTGCAAGCAGGATGTCAGGAGTTCGAATCTCCTAGGCTCCACCAATATCTATATTAATTTCGTGAAAACAAAGAATTCGTTCTTGGGTTTGGATTGATAATGTTTCAATCGAATTCGAGTGCGGTGCAACTTGAAATCGTAAAAGGAGGGTTGGCCGCGTAGAAGACTTAGCTATAAGGGTGTTATCTCCACCACGCTTCGTCGCTGATTGCTTTAGGGCATGAAGATACGTTTTAGGTTAATCCTGACATAGTCTGGCACGGGTTTATGTGTCGAAGGCTTTAGTATTGAGGTATTGGATATATTGATATCCAAGGCGAACGACTGTTCGTCCGGCGGTAGTCCGCCGCGCCCGCGCAGCCCCTTTGGGGCGTGAGCGAAACGATGCTATTTTCTTCGCATATGAATTCGTACAATGATTAAGCGTCTAAAGGGTATTCAATGGATGCCTTGGCGATTAGAGGCGAAGAAAGACGTGGCACTCTGCGATAAGTTCCGGGGAGGCGAGAGCACCCTTTGATCCGGAAATTTCTGAATGGGGAAACCCAACTTCGAAATCTATGTTTTATGTTGTTTGGTAACAAGCAATATAGAATATAGATTTCAAAAGAAGTTATAATAACATGAATACATAGTGTTATTAAGCAAACCTAGGGAAGTGAAACATCTCAGTACCTAGAGGAAAGGACATCAACCGAGACTCCGTTAGTAGTGGCGA
>CAZKYS010000269.1:0-1626 GCA_964557085.1 uncultured Caulobacteraceae bacterium | reverse complement strand
CATCAGGAAGTAAAATTGCAAATTCTGATAATTGTGTACGCGCCAAAAGCGATGGGCGCGCACCACATGTTTGCAGGCGAACAATCCTATCAGATGCACGAACAGCAGCGGCAAGGCGTTGTGATACAAGCCCCAACAATTCCTCGCCAACCACTTTACCCAAAGTGTTTTGAACGCGAATGAATTTATCCACATCAAGCGAAATCACAGCGCCATTTTGGCTTTGGCTTTGGTTTTGTGCAGCTTTTATCGCCTCGTCGGCTTCTTGCTTGAAACGCTCAAGATTTGGTAATTCAGTTAATGTATCAACGAAAGACATGCGCTGAATACGCTTCATAGATCCATCAATACGTTGCATCATAAGGTTTACGGCACGCGCCAAAGTTTCAATTTCATCGCCAGAGCTTACTTCAAGGCGTGCGCCAAGGCGTTTCAAATTTGCCTGCTGCATGAAATCAACCACTTCAAGTAGTGGAACCATTGATTTTTTTACAGTATTATAAAAACCCATAGAGCTTATGAAAAACACAACGAAGGTGAAGCCCAAAACCGACATTACACGGCTTTCAGAAGGGGGGAGCAAAAGCGCCAAGGCCAAAATCGCGGATAAACCAATTGCCGCATAAGTACAGGCAGAAATCGTTAAGCGCACCGCAAGAGGACGACCATTAACATTATTATTATTGCCAATCTTATTCAACTTTGAACCCTATAAGCTTCAAATCACTTTGAATTTTTATAATTAACGTAATTAAAGTTTACAGCTTATTAATTTCACTTCATTTATCCGATGTTTGTTCAGTTTTTATGTATTTTTAAAGCATATTAACTGATGTTTTTATACCATAATTAAACATAAATTTTATTTTTTGGCGTTTTAAGATTGAAAGAATGTAAAAATCCATTATTGGGGCTTTGAAAAAGCTATTCTCAAAGCCTTGGAGAGAAAATTGCGAAGCGCATATATTCAACGAAAAACCAAAGAAACCGACATAGAGGTTGAAATCAATCTTGATGGAACTGGTATTGCCGAAATTTCAACTGGCATTGGTTTTTTTGACCATATGCTTGAAAGCTTTGCAAAACATTCTTCTATTGACCTTAAAGTAAAAACTATTGGTGATTTACATATCGATATGCACCATAGTGTTGAAGACACAGGCATCGTTATGGGGCAGGCGCTTAAAAAGGCGCTTGGTGATTTTGGCGGCCTTGTAAGATTTGGGCATGCATACACCCCGCTTGATGAGGCCTTGAGCCGTGCAGTAGTTGACGTTTCAAACCGCCCGCACCTTGAATGGCGTGTTGGTTTTGAACGTGACAAAGTTGGCGATATGGATACTGAATTATTCAAAGAATGGTTTGCCGCATTTGCTGGCAATGGCGGCCTTTGTTTGCATGTCGAAAGTCTATATGGTGTAAACACACACCACATAATAGAAAGCTGTTACAAAGCACTTGCAAGGGCACTTAAAATGGCTATTGCAATTGACCCAAAATTAGGTGGTAAAGCGGCGTCAACTAAAGGCGTCCTATAAAGGTCTTTTATGCTTGCGATTATAGATTATGGCTTCGGAAATATACGTTCCGTTCACAAGGCTTTATTAGAAGCTGGTGCAAAAAATG
>CAZKYS010000268.1:0-1630 GCA_964557085.1 uncultured Caulobacteraceae bacterium | reverse complement strand
TGCTTCATGGGACGATAATCATGGAAATGACGACATTGAACGTGACGAAAAAATAACAATTTCAGAAAACACTTGGCTTATGAAAAAAATCAACAAAGACGCAAAAATCGACAAATACGAACAAGCCATCCTAGATTTCATAAAACAATAATGGCGGAGACGGAGGGATTCGAACCCTCGGTAGCCTTTTGGACTACGCTCATTTAGCAAACGAGTGCCTTCAGCCTCTCGGCCACGTCTCCAGCGCGTTGCTTTGTTATACGATGTGATGGCTTATGCCAAGATGTTCAATCAGGTCAATTGCACAAAATCTAGGTTCCAACATCATTAATGCAGCTAAATTAAACTGCATTAACCTGATTGATACTTAAAAATGATAAAATGCAATCTATTGGAGAATGATAAAAATGAATAAGGCCAATAGTGCAGAACCTATTTTCAAAACATTGGGCAATGTACACGCACGAACAGCTGCGCGCGGCGCGCGGTTTTTCCGTTCAAGCTTTGGGTATGGATTGGAAATCGTTGATATAATTGTAATTGTTATGGTGGTTGCCATAAGCCTTAGAATTTATATTGCCGATAGATTATTATCGGCATCTTTGGCGATAACATTGCCTATGGCTTGCGCTGCGCTTGGTCTATGGTGGGTTATGCGTGAGAATAATCTTTATAGTTTTTCTCAATTCCCAAAGGCTTCGAAACATTTCTTCAAAACCATTGGTGCAACATTTATCGCATGCCTTTTAAACACAATATTAGCGCTAATGATTTCGCAAATCTCTGCAAGGCCATGGACAGAATGCGTTAGTGAGTCATTGTTTATAACAATTATTGCAGGCCTATTTTTAAGCATAACACATTATATTGCCGCCCATTTGGTGAAAGAATTGGGCAAAGCTGGCGCTTTTTCAATGAATGTTGTTATTGTTGGCGCAACCGATCAGGCAAAAAAACTTATTGAAAACAAGCAAAGTAAGGGTGATATCAATTTCCTTGGTATTTTTGATGACAGATTGGGGCGCGCACCAAAATCAATAAATAATGTGCCTGTAATTGGCGACCTTGAGGCATTGATGCATTGGGAAAACCTTCCAAGTATTGATAGGGTTGTAATAACGGTTTCATCTGCGGCACAAAAACGCGTTGTCCAACTGGTTGAAAAACTGCGTGCTATGCCAAATAAATTGGTTCTTGCAATTGATATGCAAGGCTTTGATTGCGATGGCACAACAATTGGGCGCCTTGGCGGAACCCCTGTTGCATATGTTTCAGGAACACCAGAGGATGCACGACGTGCATTTTGGAAACGGGTTCAAGATTTAATTATCGCATCAATTGCATTAATTCTTCTAAGCCCGATTTTATTAATTACGGCAATTGCAATCAAACTTGAATCTAAAGGGCCCATATTCTTTAGACAACCGCGTCATGGTTTTAATAATCAATCTTTTTTGTGTTGGAAATTCCGTTCTATGCGAACTGAATTAAGCGATTATAAAGCAGCACAACAAGTAACAAAAGATGATCCACGCGTTACAAAAGTTGGCAAATTTATACGTAAAACATCAATTGATGAGCTGCCACAATTATTCAATGTATTAATGGGCGATATGTCATTAGTTGGCCC
>CAZKYS010000267.1:0-1646 GCA_964557085.1 uncultured Caulobacteraceae bacterium | reverse complement strand
CAGGGTAAAATTGCAATTGCCAATCCTGATTATGTTCCTGCGGGTAAATATGCAAAATCGTCATTAATTAAATACGGGGTTTGGGATAAAATTGCGGATAATATAATTCGCGCCGAAAATGTTCGTATGGCATTAAATTATGTTGCGCGCGGTGATGCAAAATTGGGAATAGTATATAAATCAGATGCTTTTGTAGAAAAAAATATAAAAATTATTGCCGAGTTTCCCGATAATTCACACCAAGCAATCATTTATCCAATTGCATTAAATAAAAAAGCAAATCCAAATGCAATTGGATTTTATAATTATCTTAAATCACCTTATGCAATGGGGGTTTATGGCAATTATGGATTTAATTCGGTGGCCGAAGTTTTAAGGCAAAAATAATTTATGATATTTACCCCCAATGAAATTTCAGCAATTTGCCTTAGTCTTTCGATTGCATACAAATCGATTTTGATGGCAATTGTGCCATCTATTGGCTTTGGTTATTTATTGGCGCGAAAGAATTTTTTTGGCAAATTCCTTTTGGATGCTTTGCTAAATTCATCATTGGTTTTGCCACCCGTTGTTATTGGTTTGATATTGCTTTTGGTTTTTGGGAATAATGGGCAAATTGGCAAGTATTTGGCGCAATGGGGCATTCCATTGGTTTTTACCGCAAATGGCGCGGCCTTTGCCGCCGCCGTGATGATATTTCCATTAATGCTGCGGATAATAAAACAGGCAATTATGGCAATTAATTCCGATTTAGAATTTATGGCAAAAAGCTTGGGCGCAAATGATTTGGATGTGTTTTTCACCATTACATTGCCAAATTCATACCACGGAATAATCGCCGCAATTTTGTTTGGTTTTGCCGCCTCATTAGGGGAGTTTGGCGCGGTCATAACTTTTGCCGCAAATATTGAAGGTCAAACCCAAACCCTTGCGCTTGCCATATATTCTGCATTGCAAATCCCAAATGGCGAAGCAAGCGCCATTAGGCTTTCATTTGTCGCAATTACAATTTCTATCATATCGCTAATTGCGGCAGAGGCATTACAGAAAATTGGAAAAAAGGTGCATGATGCTTGAACTTAATTTCCAAAAGCGTTTCGATAAATTTAATTTGCAAGTAAGTGCCCAAATTTCAACAAATGGAATTTGTGTTTTACGTGGTGCATCGGGTTCGGGAAAATCAACAATTCTATCATGCATAAGCGGAAAAATTGCCCCCAATAATGGTTATATTGGTTTGAGTAATAAAGTTTTTTTTGATGCAAAAAATCGAATTAATATTGCACCCTATCTTCGTAATATTGGATTTGTGCATCAAGATTCGCTTTTATTTCCCAATATGAATGTTCACGATAATCTTCTTTATGGTGCAAATAGGCGGTCAAATATTTATGGATTTTCACTTAGTGAAATTGCAAAAATATTGGGTATTGATGCACTTTTAAAGCGCGATATTAAAAACCTATCAGGTGGTGAAAGGCAAAGAATTGCTTTGGGCCGTGCAATCCTATCAAACCCTGATTTATTACTAATGGATGAACCATTGGCAGCATTAGATAATGAAACAAAGGCGCAAATTTTAAATCTGATTATTAAAATCCGCGATGAAGTTAAAATACCAATCCTTTATGTCACGCACAATCAAT
>CAZKYS010000266.1:0-1670 GCA_964557085.1 uncultured Caulobacteraceae bacterium | reverse complement strand
CACGCGCAATTGGCCATCAAAATGGTAAATTCCAAATTTCAAATGGTCAATTTTCAAAAGAATTGTCAAAAGCGCGAACTTTCGGCTTCCTTCATCAAGTTGAAACAATGCGCAAAAACGGCCTAAGCCTTGGTGGTTCACTTGATAATGCAATTGTTATTGATGGCGATGAAATCATGAATGAAAGCGGCCTTCGCTTTGATGATGAATTTGCACGTCACAAAGCATTGGATGCGGTTGGCGATTTATCATTGGCTGGTGCTTATCTTCATGCGCATTATATTGGTCATCAATCTGGCCATGCACTTAATGTTGCCCTTGTTAAGGCTTTGCTTGCAAATCCAAACGCATGGCGCCTTAAAGCTACCCCACTTAATGCACAAGCATTAGCTGCGGCAGGACTTTAAACATTAAAAATCCTACATTATTGTATGAAATGTGAAAATCGCGCTTTCTAAAGTGCAAATCTATCTGTAAACAGAATTTGCAAATCATCCCATTTTGGGAACAAAACTTATTGGCATGGAAAATGGCAAAGACAAAGCACGTTTCAAAAATCGCAATTACAATTCTTTTAGCAAGTGTTTCTCTTGCTGCATGTCAATCAAACAAAGGTCTAAAAGACAAAGCCCCCGCTTATGTTGAGCGTCCGGTTGAATTGCTTTATAATAATGCACGTGACCTTGTATCAAAACGTGATTACGCAGAAGCTGTAAACGCATTTGACGAAGTTGACCGTCAACATCCATATTCAGAATGGGCACGCCGCTCGATTTTAATGAGTGCATATTCAAGCTATGCCCAAAATAAATATGAAGATGCCATCGAAGCTGCAAACCGTTACAGCTCAATGTATCAAGGTGGAAGCGAAGAAAATTCGGCCTATGCTTATTATCTAATTGCAATTTGTTATTTTGAGCAAATCGTTGATGTGGGCCGTGACCAACGTATGACCGAACTTGCATTGGCAAGTTTGAACGAACTTGTTCAACGATACCCAAATACCGCCTATGCCAAAGATGCGCGCCTTAAAATGGATATGACGCGTGACCAATTGGCAGGTAAAGAAATGGAAATTGGGCGTTATTATCTATCGCAAGATCAACATCTTGCCGCAATTGGTCGCTTCAAACGTGTTGTTGATATTTATCAAACCACAAGCCACACACCAGAAGCCCTTCATCGCCTTGTTGAATCTTATCTGTCAATGGGTTTGATTGATGAAGCTACAAAAATTGGTGCGGTTTTGGGTTATAATTACCCTGGCTCTGAATGGTATGAAAAAAGCTATAAATTGCTTACTTCAAAAGGTATTAATCCAAAAGAAAAGCCAAAACGCCGCCTATTTGAGAAAAAGCAAAAAGCGCCAAAAACTATCGCTGAAACTAAAGGCAGCGCCTTAATGCCACAAGGCATATAGTTTACGCTTTTTGTGAAAATAACTTCACACTTTTTGCATAAAGCTATAGAACTAATTCATGATACGTGAAATCTCGATTCGTGATGTTGTTTTAATTGAAAGCCTTGACCTTGAATTAGGGCATGGCTTCATTGTTTTGACTGGCGAAACTGGTGCTGGTAAATCGATTTTGCTTGATGCAATGGGTCTTGCGCTTGGTGATAGGGCAGATAAAGGCCTTGTTCGTGATGGGGCGCATCGTGCGATTGCG
>CAZKYS010000265.1:0-1682 GCA_964557085.1 uncultured Caulobacteraceae bacterium | reverse complement strand
TTGGTTATCGCCGCACGAAGGCCAGCCTCATGTGTGCCGCCTTCTGGGGTTGGAACAGTGTTACAATAGCTTCGCATAAAGCTATCATGGTCACCAAAACCACGCAGACCCCATGCAACAGCCCATTCAACCGAACCATGCCCTTGGGTTTTATCGGTTTTACCGCAAAATGGCGCAGCAGTTACGGTTGGCGCATTTTCAACCACGATTTTAAGATAATCTGCCAAACCATTAGGGAAGCAGAAAGTATCTTCAAGCGGGGTGTTGGTTCCCGGCTTTATACGCTCTGGCGCACATTTAAAGCGAATTTCGACACCAGCAAACAAATATGCTTTAGAGCGTGCCATTGAATAAATGCGCCCTGCATCAAATTGCAAATGTTCGCCAAAAATTTCGGCATCGGGGTGGAATTTAACTAAAGTGCCGCGACGGTTTTGGGTTGCGCCCAACTCTTGCAATTCGCCAACAGGTTTGCCGCGTGAAAAGTCCATTGCGTAAAGTTTTCTGTCGCGGGCAACTTCAACGCGTAATGCGTCAGATAATGCGTTTACAACCGAAACACCAACGCCGTGCAAACCACCTGATGTTTGATATGCTTTATCAGAGAATTTACCACCCGCATGTAGGACTGTTAAAACCACCTCAAGCGCAGACTTACCGTGATATTTAGGGTGTGGGTCAATTGGAATACCGCGCCCATTATCAATAACCACAAGTGAGCCATCGGCTTCTAATGAAACTTCGATACGTGTTGCATGACCTGCAACCGCTTCGTCCATCGAATTATCAAGGACTTCGGCAAAAAGGTGATGCAGTGCGCGTGAATCCGTGCCGCCAATATACATGCCAGGGCGTTTACGAACAGGCTCAAGCCCCTCCAATACTTCGATAGATGACGCAGAATAATCCGAACTAGTGGTATCGGGCGGCGTATAAGTGCTTGCAGCAGGTTTTACCGACTTAATTTCATTACCAAAAAGATTTTCCGCGCTCTGCGTCATTATTTACCCAACCCATATAGAACCTCGAACCAAAAAGCCAATTTGCGCTTTTGGTCAAGTGTTTGCATCAGGTGCAATGAATTGCAAAAATTAGAAAAGCAATTTATGTATTCAATATATTGATTTAATGGGGAATATTTTGGAAGATTTAAACGTAAGTGAAGGCGGCTATTTTTTTACAACTGATAAAAACAAAATTGATGTTATTGCCGCGCATGATTTTTTATCAAATCATGCATATTGGTGCAAAAATATTCCTTTTGAAACTTTCAAAAAATCTTTTGAAAATTCGCTTTGTTTTGCGGTTTTTGAAGGCGAAAAACAAATTGGTTTTGGGCGTGTAATTTCCGATTATGCAACAATTGCTTATTTGGGTGATGTTTATGTGCTTCCAGAATATCGCGGCAAAGGCATTTCAAAAATGCTTATGATGCAAATTATGGAACATAAGGAATTACAAGGCTTAAGACGCTGGATATTACTAACGGGTGATGCGCATGGGCTTTATAAACAATTTGGTTGGGAAGAAATAAAAAGCCCAGATAAATGGATGGAAATTGCAAGGCCGAATATATATTCGCAAGAATAATGCTAAATCCCTTGATTTAAAGGCTAAAGCCTGTGGGCAATTGCATTATGCGGCGGAATATTGGTTGCCATACCAACAGCAATACCCATCGC
>CAZKYS010000264.1:0-1687 GCA_964557085.1 uncultured Caulobacteraceae bacterium | reverse complement strand
GCGGGAATGTAAGATAGGCAAACCATTCAGCAGATATAGACCATGACGGGAAGTTCCAGCCATCCGATTTCAAAAATCCCCAAGCATGTGTAAGTGATAAATGAAATGGAATTTGTGACGTATCAAACGCTTTTTCTTGAATTGGCTGACCAAGCCTTGAACCAACCAACCAAATCACAAACATGATTGCAAAAGTTATTATATGAAGTGGATAAACACGCGCAAAACGTGCCCACATGAAACCGCGAAATGTGAAATCGTCTTTTTCAACATTTGGCCCATAAACATGTGCCAAAACAAATCCTGAAAGGATGAAGAATAAATCCACCCCATAATTGCCATTTGCAATTATGTTTGGGCGTATCCCCAAATTCAAATCAATTCTTTGCCAAAAAAAGTAACATAACAACCAAAATGCTGCAAAAAAACGCAAGCCTGTCAAAGGTTTAATGTCATTTGGATAATTCATAGTCTTCCCTACCATGCTTCAATCTGGGACACATTGTCCCCGAATAAAACAATGTCGCAATTAGAATGCCACTATTTAAGAATTATTCGCAACATTTACACATTACATCCATACATAAATGTATAGGAGCTTAACAAACTTCCATTTCACATCTTTCACCCAAAGTTGGGCGTGAAACAGCAACTTTTTTCAAATTTGGAAGCCTTGGTAATAATCTTTGCGCAACCCATGCACAAATATTTTCCAAAGTTGAAACTTCTAAACCTTCGATTTCGTTTAGATATGAATGGTCTAAAATTTTACGAACTTCTTCGATTGCGGCTGCAAGTTCGGCAAAATCTTTTACCCATTTGCTATCTGCGCCGGGTTCATCAATTATCGACACATCAAGTTGAAATGAATGACCATGAAGGCGGCGATAGATGTGATCTTCTGGCCCCTGAAACAAATGGTGCGCAGCGTCAAAGACAACGGTTTTAGTAAGAATACAACGAGTCATGCAATTCCAATAATTTTATGTGTTTGTAAAGAAAGCCGCCATTTGGGGAAATTTGCGCAATAATCAATGCATTTCAACAGATTTTGCTGATAATTTGCATCATCAAGCGGTTGTAGAAAGAAATTTTCAAACTTCAATGCGGCAAATTGTTCGGGGTCGCCATTAATTTGGGGATAGACTAATTTAATTTCCTGCCCTGAAGTTTGCGCCAATTCGGATCCGATTTTAGGGCTAATACAAATATGATCTATTCCCTCTGGTGCTTTAATGGTTCCATTGGATTCAATGGCAATTTCAAAACCAACATCATGCAGGGCATTAATTAATTGACCATCTAATTGTAAAAGTGGTTCACCACCTGTGCAAACTATATAAGGTTTTCCGCCTTGCCCTCTCCAGATTTTGAATGCGTGTTGGGCAAGCATTTGCGGGGTTTCAAATTTACCGCCATTTTTGCCATCGGTTCCGACAAAATCAGTATCACAAAATTTGCAAATTGCATTTTGGCGATCTTTTTCAAGACCATTCCATAAGTTACAACCCGCAAAACGCAAAAATACTGCGCCGCGCCCAGTATGCGCGCCCTCACCCTGCAAAGTGTAAAAGCATTCTTTGACACTATAGGTCATTTATTTTTCCATTCGCGGAAGCCTTTTTCGCGCAATTCGCACGCAGGACAAGTGCCGCAGCCATAGCCCCAATCGTGGCGATGTTCGCGG
>CAZKYS010000263.1:0-1708 GCA_964557085.1 uncultured Caulobacteraceae bacterium | reverse complement strand
AAAATAAGACTTCATGTGAATAATAATGTTCCTGATTTACTAAATGAGCATTTGGATTTTGCCATAAGATTTGGGGAAGGGGCGTGGCATTCGCTTCGGTCACATTATTTAATGAAGGCCCCAATGACACCATTATGCAGCCCAAAACTTGCCGCACAAATTAAAAAGCCTGAGGATTTGGCAAATTTTGAACTTTTGCGCTCATATCGAAAACTTGAATGGGCAAAATGGTTTGGTGATTGTGGAATTCGCAATATTCAGGCGCAAGGTCCAATTTTTGATAATTCGCGCGCAATTGGCGACGCTGCCGCAATTGGCATTGGCATCGGCCTTTTACCTTATAAATTATTCAAAGAAGAAGTCGCTGCGGGTAAATTGGTGCGCCCATTCGAACAATGTGTAGAGGCGGGTTCATATTATCTAACCCATTTGGTGCAAAACCCAATGAATGATGCAATGAATGCGTTTGCCGATTGGATAATGAATGAATGCGCGCATTTTTAATTGATTTAAGTGATAAAAATTATTAGTGACAATCGTGATTGAAAATTTCCAACATACACAGGGGCATTATCCCGTCATGCTGCCAGAGGTTTTGGCGGCATTAAACCCACAAGATGGGCAGGTTATTGTTGATGGCACTTTTGGCGGCGGTTCCTATAGCCGCGCAATTTTAGAAAGTGCAAATTGCAAAGTCATCGGCCTTGATAGGGATAAAAGTGCAATAGACCGTGGAAACGAAATTGCCAAAAAATATGATGGGCGACTTTCATTAATTCAAACCCAATTTGGCGAAATTGCCAATCTTGAATTGGGTGAGATTGATGCGGTGGTTTTGGATATTGGTGTTTCATCTTATCAAATTGACCAAGCAGAACGTGGTTTTTCATTTTCCAAAGATGGCCCGCTTGATATGCGCATGGGTGATGGCGAAACTGCCGCCGAAGTTTTGGCAACCCGCAGCGAGGCTGAAATTGCAAAAATCTTTTGGGATTATGGCGAAGAGAAAAATAGCCGCCGCATAGCACGCGCAATTGTGAATGATAGGGATGAAAAACCCTTTGTTTCAACCCTGCAATTGGCAGGATTGTGTGAACGTGTTTATGGCCATAAAAAAGAAAAAATCCATCCCGCAACCCGCGTTTTTCAAGCCCTTCGAATTTATGTTAATGATGAATTGGGTGAGCTAGAGCGTGCGCTTGAAGGTGCATTTAAAATCCTAAAACCCAATGGGCGAATTGTTATTGTAACTTTCCATTCTTTAGAGGATAGGATTGTAAAAAACTTTTTCAATGAACGCGCCAAAATTTCCCAAGGTTCACGCTTTGCACCCGTTTTGGAACAGGCAAAACCAACATTGGAATTATTATATCGCAAACCTGTTATTGCATCGGATAAAGAAATTTCTGAAAACCCACGTTCAAGAAGTGCCAAATTACGTGCAGTTATAAAATTATAAATTAACATATTGGTAACCCGATTTTTACCTTTATTTAAGCATAATCACCCCAAGCATTTTCACAGATAGGAAGTTTGGGGCACGCTTTGGTTAAGCAAAAGCATTTTCTTTTAGGTTTTGGATTTTTGGCATGTTTGGTTCCGCTTTATTGGGCCAAAGCCGAAGCCGACAAAATGCGCGACCATATGCAACAATTACAATCCGATGTTGCCAAAGAACAAAAAGAAATCCACACACTCGAAGCTGAAC
>CAZKYS010000262.1:0-1710 GCA_964557085.1 uncultured Caulobacteraceae bacterium | reverse complement strand
CCAATATAGGCCGTTTTGCCGCCCAATGATGCAATACCTGCAATTGAATTTGCGCCAGAGCCACCAGAAACAGTTTTGCCATCTGCCATCGCGCCATAAAGCTTTTCAACAGCCGGCTCATCAAAAATAAGGGTCATGGCGCCTTTGGCGATATTATGCTGTGCCAAAAATTCATCGCTTGCCGGTGCAATTAAGTCAACAATTGCGTTTCCAACGCCGCAAACATCATATTTGATTTCCATGATTAAATCCCTTTGAAAAACTAGTCGATTTCCTTTAAACGCTTGCAACTAAGCAATCAATGAAAGAAGCTGTATTAATGAAAAATGTCGCAATAATGGTATCGCACGAATATTTTGATGCCCCTGAAAATGATTTATATGGCGATATTATTAAGGCGCAATTTGATGATTTGCGCGATGCTTTGGCAAAATTTCAAATGAATTTAATTCCAGCCTATTGGCAAGATGATAATAATGATTGGGCAAAATATGATTTGATAATTCCATTAATGGCATGGAATTACCCGCAAAATCTTTCCCAATTTTTGAAAATTTTGAATGAAATTGAAAAAGCAAATGTGCCGCTTTTAAATTCACATAAATTTATCCGTGATAATTTTGATAAATCATATTTGCTTCGTCTTGCAAATTCTGGGCAGAATCTTCCCAAAACAATCATGATAAATGCCCAAAGCTGCGATGAAATTTTGGATGCTTTTGACACGCTTGAATGTGATGAAATAATCATAAAGCCAAAAGTTGGCGCTGGCGCATGGCGCCAAGCGCGGTTGAAGCGCGGTCAAGAATTGCCACTTCTTGCCGATTTGCCACCTGATGAAGCATTGGTTCAACCCTTTATTGAAAGCGTCACAACACAAGGTGAATTATCAATGCTTTTTATGGGTGGTGAATTATCGCATTCATTAATGAAGCGCCCAAAAGATGGTGATTATCGTTCACAAACCAGATATGGCGCAATTGAAACCCCAATTGAACCGCCTCAAAAAGCCCTTTTTGCCGCAAAGAAAATTTTGGCGCAATATGATGCAAATAATGAACTTCTATATACCCGCATTGATATGGTCGAACATGAAGATGATTGGCTTTTGATGGAAATGGAACTTATCGAGCCTTATTTATATGGCCCATTTGATGGTGAAAATGGCAAAAAATCTGCGGCTAATTTTGCAAAGGCGGTGGCAAAAAAGCTAATATAGCCAGTTTCTTGCAATACAATATTCAATTAATTCCAGACTATATTCCCATAATCTATCGGAACCTTTTTGGATAATTGATTTTTTTTGCGTATATTCTTTATGGTCGCCGCGCCATTCGCCCCATGCTTTGCCATCGCTTATGACTTGCATGAACAAGGGTAAGAAGGCGTCAATTGCGCGCGCGAATTTGGCCTCATTGCTTTTACCGCGTTCAAATTCTTCCCATAAAGCTTTCATCTCGCGAAATGGTGCTTCGGGATTTTCGCCATAGATTGAACTCGCGGCAAATTCATTTTCACTCTCGATTTGTGTTATATTGTGCACCAAAAGCATTTGCGTGGTCTTGCGCACACTTATTGGATAGTTTGACCAATGTTCGAATAGACCAACCATTAGTGCGGCCTGCCATGAATGTTCGGCACTATTTTCTTGGCGCTCTCCATCACTGATTTTATTGCTTCTTTGAACCTGCTTAAGGGCATCGGTGCGCA
>CAZKYS010000261.1:0-1720 GCA_964557085.1 uncultured Caulobacteraceae bacterium | reverse complement strand
TTTTAAAACATCATCAAGCGTTAATTTACTATCGGCTTTAGTGATTAGAATTGAATTATAGCCGTCAATCCCCGCGGCATCGGCAGAACTAAGGAAAACCTCGGCTTTGCCCATTTTAACAACTTCAAGCCCTGGTTTGTTTGAAAACCAACCAACTTGAACATTGTTTGAATTCATTGCCTGAATTTGACCGGTATAATTTGATGTAAAATATGGATGAATTGAAAGCCCGGTTTGCTTTTGCATATCATCCATAAACGGTTTCCATCTATGGGTTGCATTTTGCGAATTTTCAGTTGCTAAAATCGCAAAATTAATATCGGCATTTTTCACTCCCATTTGTTTATAGAGTGAAAAACCAGCAACAAAAACTAAGCATGCAGCCATCGCCCATTGCGCGATTTTAAGGCCAAAATCAGATTTTTGGGTTGATTTAATTGGTGGTGGTGCTTCTTCTAATGCTGCTGCGCCACCTGATTCTTCATCATATTCGGCACCATAAATTTCAATTAGTTTTTCGCGAACAAGCCCTTCTTTTGGCCCGTCATAAACAATTTTACCTGCCTTAAGTGCAATAATTCTATCGCAAAATTTAAGTGCATAATCGATTTGGTGAAGTACGACCGCAATTGTCACGCCGTCATTTTTGTTCAAATCTTCGCATAATTCCATAACTTTACGCGCTGAAACAGGGTCTAAGGATGCCACAGGCTCATCAAGGAAGATTGCATTTGCACCCTGAACCAAAGCACGCGCAATCGCGCCCCTTTGTTGTTGCCCACCAGATAAAAGGTTTGCACGTTGTGCGGCATATTCGGCAACGCCAACGCGCGCCAATGCATTCATTCCCAATTCTTTATCTTTTTGTGGCCAATTGCCAAAAAATCCCTTCCAAAATGGAAGGCGCCCCAAAGAGCCAAGCATGACATTTTCAAAAAGGCTTAGTCGGCCAACCAAATTGAATTGCTGAAAAACAAAGCCAACTTTTGAGCGCGCTTCACGGACAGATGGCAATAATTCGCCATTTTTTTGCACCCCAACGCCCATTAAAGAAATTTCGCCACATCCTTTATCAGTAAGTATAAGGCCGGTTGATGCCCGCAAAAGCGTTGATTTACCCGAACCTGATGGCCCAATAAGTGCCACCATCTCACCTTCATTAATTGTTACTGATACATTATCTAATGCTTTGCGCGTTCCATAGGTACGCGTTAGATTTTTGGCCTCTAAAACTTTGCCCGCCATATTTGCCCCATTATACCTATTATAGGTTATCGCCCGTAATTAGGATTCGGGCAGATGATTATTAGCGTCTTTTTACAAAGAGTCACGACAGATTTGTGACAAAAACCTGCAATCAGTTTGCAAATATGTCTTAACCCAAATTACGTTTTCTAAATGGATGTGCCTTATAAACGCCAAGGACAGTTAGATCGGCGCAGAAGAATGATAATTCTTGCATGGCAAGTTGAACATTTCGCTCTTCTGGATGGCCTTCAATGTCGGCGTAGAATTGGGTTGCGTTAAAACTTCCACCTACTTGATAGCTTTCAAGCTTGGTCATATTTACCCCATTCGTAGCAAAACCGCCCAAAGTTTTATAAAGCGCCGCAGGAATATTGCGAACCCGAAATACAAAAGTTGTTATATATTCGGCATTTTCCACATAGTTTGCATCTTCTGGCTCGTTGGAAAGAATTACAAATCGGGTGGCATTGTG
>CAZKYS010000260.1:0-1721 GCA_964557085.1 uncultured Caulobacteraceae bacterium | reverse complement strand
TATTGAAATTGCCAAATTAATTGCCGCTTCAAACCTGCAATGTGCATAAAAACCCGCCTCGCATTCACCATTGGCAAGGGGTGGGGCTTCTGGCCAAACAATCCAAATATGACCGAACCAAATATTTTTAAAAGGATTTGCCTTTACAACGCATATTGAAATAATCTTTCCTATTTCATATTTGTTTTTTCTTAAATCAATTGCGTGGATTTCTTGAGATTTAGGAATTAATACGCTTTGTAACCATTTATAAAATAGAAAACCAAAGTTCAAAAATATCCATAAGGTGACAATTAGTATCGCCCAAAACATATTATGCCCTCTTTACTCACAAAGAAGGAAATATTTTGTTTTGGCAAAAAGCTTGTGACAAAAATTTGACGTTTTAATGAAAATATTTTCTATTAAAAGCTGTGAACTAAGTGCATATAGTTACTTTTAATTAAAACAAATCACGCAATATATAGATATATATTTTAATTTCAGCACAATATATGGGGTCTATCATGTCTGAAACGGCAAAAGGAAAAATAAGTGATTGTGGTCTTTTAACGCCTTCATATGCCTATAAGCCGTTCCGCTATCCTTGGGCGTATGATTTCTGGCAACAGCAACAACGTGTTCACTGGCTTCCTGAAGAAGTGCCATTGGGTGAGGATTGCAAAGATTGGGCAACAAGGCTTGATGAGCATGAAAAAAACCTTCTAACTCACATTTTCCGCTTCTTCACCCAATCTGATGTTGAGGTTAATGATAATTATATGGAACGCTATGCGCGCGTTTTCAAACCTACTGAAATCAAAATGATGCTTTCGGCATTTTCGAATATGGAAACTATTCATATTGCAGCATACGCGCTTTTGCTTGAAACCATTGGCATGCCAGACACTGAATTTACGGCATTTATGGAAATCAAAGAAATGCGCGACAAGCATGATTATATGCAAACTTTCGGTGTCGGCACGGATGAAGATATATTGCGAACTTTGGCAATGTTTGGCGCATTTACCGAAGGACTTCAATTATTCGCTTCATTTGCAATGCTTATGAATTTCCCGCGGTTCAACAAAATGAAAGGCATGGGGCAGATTGTTACATGGTCAGTGCGCGATGAAAGCCTGCATTGCGAAGGTATGGTAAAATTATTCCATGCTTTTGCAAAGGAAACTGGCGCTCTTACACAGGCAGTAAAAGATGACATTATCGCCAATTGCAAACACACTGTAGAGCTTGAAGACAAATTTATCGAGCTTGCGTTTGAAATGGGCCCGGTTCAGGGCATGACTGCAGAAGATATCAAACAATATATTCGCTATATTGCCGATTGGCGCCTTACCCAATTAGAATTAGAGCCAATTTTTGGCGTAAGTGAGCATCCGCTTCCGTGGTTGTCACCATTATTAAACGGTGTTGAACACGCCAATTTCTTTGAAGCACGCGCAACCGAATATTCAAAAGGCGCAACCAAAGGTGATTGGGGTGGTGGTGATGGCGTTTGGGCCAATTTTGATAAATTGCAAGCCACCAAAAAAGAAACCGAACAGGCTTAATAAAGCCCATCTTCACGAAGGGCATTAATAATGCTGCCTTCTTCAAGCGGCTCAATAAAAACCAACTCAAATTTTTGGTTGTTTTGCCCGTTACATGCCCATTTTACTATTTCGGTGCCAAGGCTCATATTTTGTCCACGAACGTCGAAACATTCATTATCAAAAGTCTTT
>CAZKYS010000259.1:0-1724 GCA_964557085.1 uncultured Caulobacteraceae bacterium | reverse complement strand
GGCTCAAACCCAAATTGTTTTGGTATTGATTTGATTACCTTGCTCAACAAAACTAACGCGACAATAATTTAATGGCATTGGGGATTTAGGCATCTTCAAATTGCCCGTGCGCATTATTAACCATGTTCGCGAAGCGGCATTGCTTGGCTTGGCTTTCAATATAGGAAATGTAGTGGGGGCGTAAAATCAGAATTCCTTTGGCTAAAATTTTAAATCCAACCCGAATTGTGTAGCCAATATTGGTGAACATTCGCCCTAAAATCCTTGGGCAATATCACGTTCCAAAAGCAATATAATATAGACCCATGTCTCCCTTGTTTGGGCTGCACATCTTGCGACCTGACCATATTGGTTCCTTAGTTTCATTCATCGCTTATGCCTTCAAGCCCGCTGCCCGCACCACCTTTTGCAAAGCCGTGTTGGGGCATTGAACGCGCGAATGTCTGAAACTTGTCCGTCTCCAACAGGTCGCACGAATGAACGTGCGCCTTAACCCAAAAGGAGACTAAAATGGGACTTGATATGTATGCTTTTTCAGTTGAACGTGACGAAACCCGCCCACAAGTGGATTTCAAATTAGGCGATAATGCCAGCCAATTTCACTATTGGCGCAAACACCCAAATCTTCATGGTTGGATGCAACAATTATACGAAGCCAAAGGCGGCACTAATCCTGATTTTAACTGCGACCCACTTATCTTAAATATAGAAGATCTCGATGCACTCGAAGCCGCAATCAAAGGCGAAGCACTTCCCGAAACACATGGCTTCTTCTTTGGTGAAACCACGGGCGAAGAAAAAGAAGATGACCTAGATTTCATTCGCAAAGCCCGCGAAATTATCGCAGAAGGTCGCGACGTGGTTTATGACTCTTGGTGGTAATTAACCCATCAATACCAAAGCGGCTTGGGTTTCCCCAAGCCGTTATATTCTTAGTTCTTGAAACTATTTGCCAAGTCTTCGTCATAAAGCTGCATAGCAATAGACATTAAACAAAAGCGTTCTTCAAGTTTAGCGTGACCATTTTGTTTTGGTAATGGCTGGTTTAGCCAATCCGATACGAAACGGCCTTCAAGATGGACAAAGTCATAATCATCATTATCAGGCTTACCAAAAGCTCGATAAATCGCATCCTCTTCCATTTCAAATGGGCTACCATCTGCACGTTTATAAGTTCCATAGTAACTTTTGAATAAATCATCCATCAATTCTATGATCGAGCGTCGCGATAAATTCAAATCACGATAGGCAATTTTCATTTTACCAAGATATTCCTTTTGTCTAACCACTTTGTATGGCTCGACTATGACTTGATTGCGAAATTTGTTCTTTCTTTCAAATTCAAAAAACCTTCTCATTTTTTGGTTCCCAAGGTTGGGAACCGCGCGGTTCACTTACGTCTAGACATGCGTATGATAAGCGATTTTTGAACTGCCTTTCCGAGGCTCTAGCTACTTTTCGCCTCGGAAAAATTTGGTATTCTTAGGCGCTATTGGGGGTGGGATATTTGGCAAGAATTGATCAAATTAAGTTCAACTTTGAGGACGCCATTGTTATACGCGAAAGGCTAAACGCTTTTGTGCATCACTCTAGTGGAAAGTATTTTACCAAATCAATTCGGGCTCTTATTACCCATATTTTGGCCAATAATTACGAAGCAAATGAATTTGAGGCCATGTTTGATGATGACGACCAATTTGATAAAAATCTCCCAATAAAAGAAG
>CAZKYS010000258.1:0-1749 GCA_964557085.1 uncultured Caulobacteraceae bacterium | reverse complement strand
TATAAGTTTTGGTGGCATCAAGCCATTCATCTTGCACAAAATATGTTTCACCCAAAAGCCATCTTGCTTCTGCGGCCTCTGGTGCATCCTTATGGTTTTCAAGTAATGATTTTAAATTATTTGAAGCGCTATCAAGGTCGCTATTTTGTATCGCAAGGCGCGCATTGGCAAGATATGCAGGCGCCGCCAAAACTGGCTTTTTAATTGGTGCAATTGGTGCAGTAATCGGTGCACTAACAGGGGCAGGTGGTGGCACAACAACTGCCGCAACTTTGTCAGGTGCAATCCTTTTAGTATTTGAAAGCGAACTTGTAATCGGCGCCGCAGGTTTTCTTGCCGCGCTTACGATTGGCGCACTCACACTAGGAGTAGTAACAATTGGTGCAGGCGCAGCCTCTGCAGTAATCACAGGTTCAGTTTTTGGGGCTTCAATTTTTGCAGCTTCTTGAATTGGCGCTTCATCTTTTACTGCTGTATCAGTTTCAGGTTTCTCGGCGGCAATTATTTTTGCGTTATTTTCATCAATAATTTTTGCAAGGCGTTGGTTTTCACCTTTTTGTGCCGATAAATCAGCTTCTAAACGCTCTACCCTATCGGTGAGGGTGCGGATTTGCCCTTCCAATTCATCAAGACGGGTTAATGCACGTGATGCGGTGGTTTCTGCGGCTGCATTAATTGGTGCGTTTTGCGCAATAACATTCGTGCCCATTATTGTGAATAACAATGGCGTGATAAGGATATTTAATTGCAAAAATTTACGCAAATTCATTTTGAAAATCCTTTACTATTGGATTTTTGTTTGTGCGTTACGATTAACCGCCCAGCCATCATTTGATGGGCGCGCATCAAGCGGGCGCTCTTTACCATAAGAAACAGTTGAAATTTGGGAAGAATTTACCCCAAGGCTTACAAGATAATCGCGTGCACTATTGGCGCGTCTTGCACCAAGGGCAATATTATATTCACGGGTTCCGCGTTCATCACAATTGCCCGCGATTAATACTTTGGCATTTGGGCGCGACATAATGAAATTTGCCTGCTTTGCCAAAATCTCACGCGCTTTTGCCGTAAGAATGTATGAATCAGTTTCAAAATAAACCCTATCACCAATATCAATAATGCTTAGTCTTGAGCGCGATGATGCTTCTTCAAAGCCTTTGTTTGATCCTGTTGCATAATCCATCCCTGCATTTGCAGATGCATCAACATTCGCCGCCGTAATTGGGGCAGGCGGCGGCGCCGTCATTTCAAGTGGTTGCGCCTCATTTGATGCAACAATTGGTGCAGTTGCGCTTTTATCAACTTTAGTGGCACATGCGCCAAGCGCCAATAATGGCAAGACCCCCATAATAGTGAGAAATTTAGCGTTTTTCATTTTGCTTTCCTATTCTAACATTGGTGACCATGTTGGGTCAGAACTATAAGAATTATTTGTCAATTTTCTAAGGTTTGAACCATCAATATCGATTGTCCATAATGCAGGTTGGCTTCCGGGGCTATCTTCTTTTTCAAAAATTATTGCCTTGCCATTTGGTGAAAAACTTGGCCCTTCAACCAGATAAGCGGTGGTAAGGATTTTTTCACCGCTGCCGTCGCTTTTCATAGTGCCAATTTGAAATTGACCATTAATTTGTTTGGTGAAGGCGATTAAATCACCATTATTTGCCCATACAGGTGTTGAATATTGCCCTTGCCCAAAACTTATACGCTTTGCATTTGAGCCATCGCTATTCATTTTATAAATTTGCG
>CAZKYS010000257.1:0-1770 GCA_964557085.1 uncultured Caulobacteraceae bacterium | reverse complement strand
TATTTTGGTTATAATCGAGGCATTATAACCAATTTAAAATGAAGGGGAGTTCAAATGGAAAAATCAGGTTCGACGCATTATAATATGCACAGAAAAATTGGCAAAAATAATGTTGGCAAATTAATAAGCGCAACATCAATCTTTGCAATAACAGCTTCTTTCGGTCTTGCGATGTCACCAATTAACGCAATGGCACAAGATAATAATGATAATGCCAAAGTAGAGAAAAAAGCTGATGAGGACGTTGTAGTTGTTGGCATCCGCAAAAGCTTAAGAAAATCAATTGCAATTAAGAGATTAAATCAATCTGTTGTTGAAGTTGCAACCGCAGAGGATATTGGCAAACTACCAGGCGTTTCCATCACCGAAACATTGGCAAGACTTCCTGGTGTTGCCGCACAACGTGTTGACGGCCGCGCGCAAGTTATTTCAATTCGTGGTATGGCACCTGCATTCAGTGTGACCCTTCTTAATGGACAAGAGATGGTTTCAACTGGTGATGACCGTGTCTTTGAATATGATCAATTCCCGGCTGAATTAGTTACTCAAGCAATGGTTTATAAAACACCAGATGCGGCGCTAGGAACACAGGGGCTTGCCGGCACTGTAAACTTGAATACTGTTAGTCCACTTGTTCCAGTTTCTAAGAAATTTAATATAAGCGCGCGCGCAGAAGCAAATTCATACAAAACGCTTGTCCCAGGAAGCAAATCAACTGGTTCACGCTTTAGTGCATCATATATCGATCAGTTTGCAGACGGAAAACTTGGTGTTGCTTTAGGCTATACACGCCTTGATACTGCAACTAATAAAAAATACTTTAACCCTTGGGATTTTGGCCCTGCAGATTGGTGGCCAGTCGTTGGCGTACCCGCAAATCAAATGGTCTATGATGGATTTGAAGCAGGCGTTATGAATTGGCAAGGTGCTCGTGATAGTTTGATGGGGGTTGTTGAATATAAACCTAACGATAATTTTACGAGCAAACTAAGTGTTTTCCACTCACAATTTGATCAAAAAATGAATGGTCGTGAATTCGCGGCAGTTATTGGTGATTGGGGCCTTGGAAATGTTTCAACAAGTGTAACTACGAACAATGGCGTAAACGGCCTAACGGTTATAAATGTTGCGCCTTCGATAACCATGCGTAAAGATAATCGCGATGATAAAATTGACCAAGCAAATTGGGCAAATACTTTTAATGTTAACGGATGGGAATTACATGCCGACCTTGGCTTCTCTAAAGTAAAACGCAACCAAACTACTTATGAAGTTTATGCGGCAACAAAAGACCCTGTAACTATTAATGCAAATATTCGCTCAGGATTTGATTCATTTGGTAATGTTACGTCTTCTTATAACTTCGGAAATCCTGCGAATTTCAATTATGCGTCATATTGGTGGGGCGGCGGTGGCGGCTATATTCAATACGCCAAAGTTACTGATGAAATGAAGAATGCACGTTTTTCCGCGAAACATGATTTTAAGAAAGCTATTTTTAAAGACATTGAAGCAGGATTTATCTATTCAGACCGCACTAAAAATGTAAATTATGAAGGCGTAAACCAGTTCTTAAAAACCCCAATTCAAACAAATTGCTTACATTATTATGATTGGGATTCAGGTTCTGGTTGCGCCGCAATACCATCTAGCATCTTACAATCAAATGTTGATTTAGGATTCGCAGGACTTGGACAAATTATAAGTTTTGATGCACTTGCAGCATTGCAAGGCTCAGCATTTGTTGCAGATTCCGCTTCATCTAAAAAC
>CAZKYS010000256.1:0-1794 GCA_964557085.1 uncultured Caulobacteraceae bacterium | reverse complement strand
TTGACATGTGCGTGCCTTTAATAACCAAAACCTATTTTGATTGCGCTAAATCGCTTATTACAATGTGAAAATTACCTAATTGGTAAAATTCGCACTACAATCTTTGCCTAGCGCCATCATTCTTGGCACACACTACCACACCCAAGCGATTGAAAACATTTAGTTTTTTAAATCATACGCTTTTGTGGGCATTTTGCACCACAATATATATTGCAAATGATACGCCAAACAATTTTTCGAAAAGTAAAATAATCAAATTGGGCTTTATTAAAAGTTTAATAAAAATTGAAACAAGCTCGGCAAAGTGTGCCTATTGGGGTTCTGATTGGGCAAAAACTGATGGGTAAAATAGGTGGTAAACAAGTGATTAACCCCTGTTTTTAAAGGATTATTGTAGGTTTTTGACGCGGCACGCATATTGCTTTGTAAATTGGCATAATAATTCCCATGAAAAATAATTTGGGAAATAAGTGTTGGGTAACATGAATATAAATGAATTTAAGGGCGAAACTTTGCCACAGGTAAATGCTGCTAGAAATAACAAGGCGCAAAGTGATGATTTTGCAAAAATGCAAGGCATTGATAATTTTGCGCGCCTTGTTGAAAAGCCAGCATATGTAGAAAAACCGGCAAATGTGGAAAAACCGTCAAATGATGAATCTTACAAAGAAACTTCAAGTGAAAAAATAGAAGAAAAACCACAAGAAGTTTCAGAAGATAAAGACGCCAGTAATTTATCTGAAAAAGAAGATGAAAAATCAAAAGATAATGCAAAGCTTGAAAATGGCATTATTCTTGCCTTAATTTTTCCAAACCAAGTAACTGCACCACAATCCTCTAATGGTGCCGACAATACTAAAAATGGCAATGGCGAAATTGCAATTGATGCCAATGCACAAAATATAAATATTGCACAAGATGCGCAGGCAAAAGCAAATAGCGCAAATGTTGAAGGTCAAGTTATAACAGGCGATGCCGTCCAAAAATTTGAGGCAGCATTGAAAAAAATTGGCAATGCCCAACCTCAAGAAACTGAAGCCAAAAGCAAAACCAATAAGCAAAGCACAAATAATGTTTCGCAAACACAAGTAGGTGAAACCACTCAAGAAGCGAGCGATATAAAACCAGTTGAAAATTCAATTGAATTTGATGGTCAAAATAATGCCAAATCCAATAATGTTAGTGCAGAAGGCCTTATCGGTGCTGAAAAGAAAGAAACAGCCATTACAAAAGAAGATAAATTGGCAAATAATATTGAATCATTAAAGCAAGGCCCAAAAGCTGAAAACTTTGAGAAATGGGCATCTGAAGTTCATTCAAAGGATGAGCCAAAATTGCAGATTAATAATCTTCAAGCAATTGCAGCAATAATGGTCAAAAAATTCCAAAATGGCGACAAAAAATTCTTTGTTCGTCTTGACCCGCCTGAGTTGGGCAAGGTTGAGGTTGAACTTAAAATTTCAGCCGACAATAAAGTAAGTGCAATTTTAAAAACTGAAAACCCACAAGCCTTGAATGAATTAATGAAAGGTGCGCGCGATTTAGTAAATTCACTTAATCAAGCAGGCTTTGATTTAACTGAAAATGATTTGTCATTCTCATTAAATTCAAATGGCAATCAAAACCCAAATAGCCAAAACCCGCAGGCCGAAGAAAAATCTATGGGTAAAGTAATCAATTTGCAAAATCAAAAAGAAGAAATTCAGCCAGAAATTGCAAACACAAAATCAAAAAAAATCAGACATGAAATATGGGATAGAGCTCGTGTTTCAATGGTAGTTTAGAGGTCAAAAT
>CAZKYS010000255.1:0-1796 GCA_964557085.1 uncultured Caulobacteraceae bacterium | reverse complement strand
AACTTTATTTTTCTTTGCGCCATTTAAGCCAAACGGAGAAAATACGCGGCCCGTCAATTAAATATCGTTTCCAAAGTCGTTTTGGTTCGCTCAATAGGCGATATAACCATTCAAGGCGTAATTGTTGCATTATTTGCGGCGCGCGTTTGGCACGCCCCGCCAAAAAGTCCATTGAAGCACCTACACAAAGACCAATTCCTTTGGCATTTTCATATTTCATTGCCGCTTCACAAACCAATTCTTGTTGTGGTGAGCCAACACACACAAAATGATATTTCGCTGGGCTATTTGCAATAAATTTGCCCGCTTCATCAAGCGCATCAGGCTTATTTTTAAGCCCCATTGGTGGTTCATGCCAATGAACTTTTACGCCATATTTATTTTGCAGAAATTCAACAATTTCGGCATCACCGCCAATTAAAGTAATATCATCACCAGATTTTATAGCATTATTCATAAGACTTGCCGTCAAGTCAGAACCAGGGCAAGCAGGCAAATCAAAGCCTGAAAATTTGGCAAATAATTCCAAAATTCGACTATCAGAAACATTCATCCACGAATTTTCATAAATGTGCTTATGGCTATTATCTTTTGAAAGGCGGGCGAAATGATCAACATTTGGGGTGATTAAAAAACCGAATTTTTCATCCGAATTAGCCTTTTGAATAACGCGCTCCAAAAGTTGATTGGCATTTAGTGGCGTGAAAACTACACCCAAAAAATCAACATTACGCGCATTATCACGGCGATCTAATAAAAGGGAATTATCATCCATCAAAGTAATTTGTGTCATGCCATATTAAATCACAAATTGATTTAATTTTGATTACTTTGCCTTAAAAAACCTATGCGGCGTAACAAGGTTTTTAATTTCATCTTCAAAAGGTAATGGTTCATGATAAATTTCACTGGCAATCACTTCTGCCAAAATCAATGCCAATGAAAAGCCCCGTGAGCCCAATGCGCCAAGTGCGAAAAGATTATTTTCATTATAAATTGGCCCTGCGATTGGGCGCATATCATCAGAAACCACACGCATAGAAGCGCGCGCATCTAATTCATTTTCATCAATATTATTTGCCAAACTTGGCAGAAATTCTGATAATACTTTTATATTTTCAAGATTTGCCTCAACTGAAACTTGTGGAAGTTTTGATAATTCACAAACTTCGAAAGTTGCACCGAATAAATAACCGTCTTCAAATGGCAAGCTATAACCACTTGCGGCGCGCGGTATATTATCATCGCAATATTTTTGCTTGGTAATGCTTACCTGCCCCATACGGCCTGTAATTGGCAAAGTGTCAAACAATAATTTATTTATCCCATTACCATTGGCAAGAATTACAATATCAGCAATATATTCAATATTTTGCGCATCAAACAAATGCCATTTATCGCCATCAAATTTGATTGATTTAATATCAGCCTCAATGATTGAATTTTTGCCACGCAAATTTTTACATAATTTTGATGGATAGGCCATTGCCCCTTTATGGATCAAATAGTCATCTTCAATTTGAAGCAATTCATCATCAATTGGGTTTTGTGATTTGAAGATTTTATATTTTTCAATATCGCGTTTTGATTTGGCAAATTCTTTTATGATTGTTTTGTCAAAACCATTTTTTTCAAATGCTTCCAATTCGCGAATGGCATAAAGATAGGCAAGTTTAAATAATCTTGCCTCGGCTGTATCATGCTTATCAAGGCGCGGCATTATAAGGCCACGTGGATTGTTTGACGCTTTATGTTCGCCCTTTATGTCATTATCAAAAATTTCGATTTCTGCACCG
>CAZKYS010000254.1:0-1823 GCA_964557085.1 uncultured Caulobacteraceae bacterium | reverse complement strand
AACTGGTGGTCAAAAATGGGTTCAGGCGCAAGAAGATGGTTTGCCAATCCAATTATTTGGCGATAGCAATTTCAACGCACCAGATGCTTATTACAAAGTTGATTCAAACCTTGCGCGTATCGAGGCGGTGCGCGGCGGTACTGCATCAACGATGACAACAAATGGCCCAGGCGCAATTATCAATTTCATTTCGCAAACTGGTAAAAATGATGGCGGTTCTATCTCTTTTGAAAAAGGTGTAAGCTATAATAATAATCGTATTGATGGCGGCTTTGGCGGTCATTTAACTGATGATATTTATTATTATATTGGTGGTCATTATGAATCGGGCGGCGATACGCGCGATATGGATTATAATGGCACTGAAGGTGGTCAAATTCGTGCATCTTTGACAAAAGAATTTGGCGGCAAGAATTTCATGCGCTTCTGGGTTAAAGGCCTTGATAAAAAAGAAGCAACCTTCATGCCGCAAGCGACATGGGTTGATGGCTGTTCTGTTGCAACACTAAGCTCTACAACACCTGTTGGTGGTTGCGGTACTTATGGCGATCCAGTAACACGCCAAGCCAATAATAGCCCATATTTGAACAAATTCATCACAGTGATTGATGGCGTTCCAGTTCAACGTGATGGTGCAGATGGCATTCATGTTAAATCATTATCTTTTGGTGGTGAATTTAATGCTGAAGCTGGTAATGGCTGGATTGTGAATGATAAATTCAAAGTTGCCAAAATCTCTGGTGATTTTATTGCCCCATTTACCGATGTTGTTCTTGATGCATCACAAATCGCATCACGTTATGGCGCAGGTGTAACCGCAACATATTTCAATGGCCCACATGCAGGGCAGGCGGTTAATGCAACCACTCTTAGGGCAAATAATGGCAATGACTTGCTTCAAGAAATTGCAATGTTTGACACCGAAATTAAAGATGCGGGCAATTTTGCCAATGATTTGAAAGTTTCAAATTCATTTGATCTTGGCACTTATAAAGTGGATTTAACAATGGGTTATTTCCATATGTCGCAAAATTTTGTTGAGGCATGGCATTGGCAACAAATGCTTGCTGATGTTGGTGATAATACTTCACTTATCAGCCTTTCAAATGGCGCAACACAAGGTGGACAGCTTGGATATAATAAAGGCTTTAATTGGGGTGGTAATGCGCGCAATTATGACTTTAAACATACTGCTGATGCGCCTTATATCGCCGCAACAATCAAAGCTGATAAGCTAACAATTGATGCATCTGTTCGTAGAGATTCAATAAAGCAACAAGGTGTTCAAACCGAAGCGGCAACTAAAAATATTGATGTTAATGGTGATGGTATCATTTCTCTTGCTGAAACTGGTATTTCGGTAAATAGCGGAATTAATGCATCAACAACAAATATCAATTTCAAGGTTGATCATACTGCATATTCATTAGGTTTGAATTATAAAATCCAGCCTGATATGGCGGTTTTTGGTCGCTATTCAAATGGTGCATCATTCAACTCAGAGCGCCAATATGGAAATTCGGCGGCAACAAATCCATCGGGGAATTTAACGGCAAAAGGGCGTGAATTCTTTGTGGATGTGGTTAAACAATATGAAATTGGTTTAAAATGGCAAACTACAAAAGTTCTGCCTGGAAAACTTAATCTTGCGACCACTTATTTCCATGCCGATACCGAAGAATCGCAAACTAACACTACATCAATCCCACCGGTTCCATATAATATTACTTATACTTCTAAAGGCTTGGAAACAGAAGTTATTTGGAAATATAATGATTTAACATTAAATGGTTCGGTGACTTATACGGATGCGGTGATTAATT
>CAZKYS010000253.1:0-1824 GCA_964557085.1 uncultured Caulobacteraceae bacterium | reverse complement strand
TTCATTTCAATTTCTAGGTTTTTAAAACCATTTACCCTGCGCGTGGTTTTGGCGCGTTTTGCAAAATTGATTATTTTTTCAAGGAAAAAAGTCCGCTCGATTAAAAATGCCATATTGGTCCAATTAACCACTTTAGCATCTAAAATATAAGCCCCATTTTTATGTGATTTAATATATTTGGGGCAGATTTTATCGGCATCTTTTCGATAATAAACTGTTGCGCCAACTTTACGAAGCGCTTTCCCCGGCCTGACTAAACGCCTAAAAAACGCCTTTAGCTTTTCAGCTTCCTTTGAATTTTCATATGGATAATATGGTGTGGCTTTGGCAAATAAATTGTCAAAAACATCGGGGTTATCGCGGTGTTTGAATGTTGCTTTGATAATTTCGCCATTTTTGATGGCATTTAGCGCATCATTGATTTGGCGATAGGCTTCATCAATATTCACCCCTAATTGTAAGTCATTTTCAAGGATGATTATATATTTGCTTTCAAGTGCTTTGGCGCACGCCTCAAAACCGCCCAAAATACCAAGGTTTTCTTCAAAACATACCGCCTCAACACCAAATTCTTTGCAAAGATTTATTCCTTCTTCGCTTGCCTCAGGTAAAACTATTTTGAATTCATTGAATAGATTGAAAAACCCACCATCATGAAATGAAATAAGTGAATTGCGTAATGTATCATAACCTTTCCAAGAAAGGATGCACACACCAATATCTTGGAAAAATTTCTTGCCCATTATTCACGCCAATGTTCATTAATCCAAGGCGTTGGAAGAACATGTTTATAGATTTTCTTTATCGGGCTTTTTACAGGCCAAACGCCAATTGCCGCCTCATCGGGGTCAGGTTTACCAGTGAATGCAATCACACGATTTTCAGGACGAAGCTGTGCAACTTTAAAGAAATTCATTGGCCATTTTGGCAAAAGCGAATGTTTGAAACTTACACACCATTCAGCAGGCCAAAAATACATTTCATCAATTTCGCGTGAGATGTAAATTTGTTCGATAACGTATTTTTTTATTATCTCATCTTGGCGGGTTTTTAATTCATCATAGATGTGGGTGTATTTGCCAACAGGAAATCTAAAGGCCGATGTATTACCGATATTTTGCCCCATTTGGGTCCAATTTTCGATAACGCAATATTTGCCAGGGTGAAAATCAAAAAAACAATCAATATTGCCCGTGATTATCAAATCCAAATCAAGAAATAAAACATCCCCCGATAATCCACCCAAATCCTTTTGCCAAAGTGCAAGTTTGCGCCATGGTGTCCATGCAATATCATCACGCAATTCAATTTCAGGAAGCGGCAAACAATTAACTTCGGGGCGAATGCCAGTAGTGTCATCAGTAAAGCATGTAAGGCGCGTTGGGCGATTTGTATTGCGCATAACCATGCCATAGATTTTATTGACATATTCAGGGCCATATCTTGTGCCCCATTTCATACAAATTACTTCTTGCATTACCCACCCCAATATATTTCTTTTAACAGCTTATTTTTTATTTTCGAGTGTATTTTCAGTTAATATTTCTTCAGGCCTTGTGGCAACAAACCAAGCCCCAAATAACATTGCGGCAAGCTGAACACAGAACACCCAAATAATTTTATAGGTAAAAAAACAAGATATTAAACCAATAATCAGTAAACCACTTAACGCAATTCTTTTTGATTTTTTGCGTATTATTCCGTGAACCACAAAATCTTCAACCATTTTGCCAAAAGTTTTATGGGCAAAGATTTTACGCGCCATTTCGGGGTCTGCTTTGAGATAAATAATTGCCGCCAAAATCCAAAAAGGAACAGTTGGCA
>CAZKYS010000252.1:0-1839 GCA_964557085.1 uncultured Caulobacteraceae bacterium | reverse complement strand
CGTGGTATAGAAATAAGCGGCGCAGCTGAGCTATCAATTATTAGTCCAATTCTAGAGGGTTTCGGTCTAACTGCTAGCTATTCAAATACTCAATCAAACATCAAGGGCACAAATATATATGGCGTACCAACGGATATGCCACTTGAAGGCTTATCAGGTAAAGTTATGACTTTACAAGCTTACTATGAAAAAGATGGTTGGCAGCTACGTGTTGGCGATAGATACCGTTCTAAATTCTCGGCGGCACGTCACAATTCGTTCAAAAACGTAATTGATACAATCCTACCAGAAAATATTGTTGATCTTCAGGCAGGTTATACTTTCCAAGATGGCCCACTTAAAGATTTGAATATTCTATTACAGGTCGATAATCTAACCGATGAGCCGTATGTTACTACACAGACTGCAAATGGTGTTGAGGCTTTGAAAGAATTCCACAAATTCGGTCGCCAATATTATCTTGGCTTTAGCTATAAATTCTAATAGGATTTACAATATAAATATTTACGCCCACCCAGATTTGGGTGGGCGTATTTTCTAAGAGAATAAAAAGGGTGGTGTGATGCGTAAAAATATCGGTATTTCTATATCATTTCTTAGCTTAGCGATTGGAATACAAACCCTTTTTCCAATCAATGTGCTTGCAAATCCTGCGCACAAAGAAATTTTAAAAACGCCGTTTAACCCTGATGACATAGAACTTGTTTGGAAACTTGATGAATATGCTATTGATGGCAATAATAATTATACAAAGGCAAGTTTCACATTAAAAAATAATAGCAAAACACCGATAAATGCCAATGATTGGGCGCTATATTTCACATCAATAAGCGGTGTAAGAAATTCTAATAATCAAAATAGTCAGTTTGTTGAACCAGTTGCAGGGTCTTTATTTAAAATAAGAATTGCAACAAATAATGAAATTATTGCGCCTGGAAAATCATATATATTCCACATTGATCACCTTGAAACTATGGTGAAAATGGAAAAGGCACCACAAGGGCCGTATATTGTTTTTGATAATAATCTTGACCATGGACATGCAATAAAAAATTATAAATTAGAGCAAATTCCACGCGGCAGTAATTTTGCAAATACCCCAAAAGATTTCAAAACAATTGTTACGCCCACCGAAATTTATGAAAAAAACCAAATTATAAAAGATGTTCCAAAAGAAAAATTATCGCCAATTTTTCCTAATCCGCAATATATGAAAACTAATGGGGGAAGTTTAAAAATTTCTGCGGCGCCAAAAATAATTGCCCCCATAAATCTCAATAATGAATTTTTGTTTACGAAAAAAATATTCAAGGACTTGCCAAAATCGAACAAAAATTCACCGACAATAAAGCTTGAAATCAAAAATATAAAAAACCAAACCTCACCCGAGGCATACGAATTAAAAGTCGATAAAAATGGGATTAATATTATCGGCAACAGTGCATCGGGGATTTATTATGGCCTGCAATCATTATCGCAATTAATGCCGATTGATAATAAAGACTTTTCAATTCCCTTTATTGAAATCAATGATGCGCCAAGGTTTGAATATCGCGGGCTTTTGGTTGATGTGGCGCGAAATTTTCAAGATAAAAATCGCATCAAAAAAACAATTGATATTATGGCGCGCCTAAAACTTAATAAAATGCATTTGCATTTAGTTGATGATGAAGGCTGGCGCATTGAAATAATGCAAATCCCTGAACTAACCCAATATGGCGCTAAGCGTGGGCATCAAAATAATCAAGATAAAAGCTTACCGCCCGCCTATGGCTCTGGCCCTGATATGAATGATAAGCATGGAAGTGGCTATTTTACCCAAGCTGACTTTATAGAAAT
>CAZKYS010000251.1:0-1847 GCA_964557085.1 uncultured Caulobacteraceae bacterium | reverse complement strand
AGCCATCAGAAACAGCAGAGTGAGTGTATGGTGCAACAACGCCGTTTGAAACTGAAACTTTTGCCATGCGGCGCAAAGCCATATTTTCACCGATTGTTGCGATAAGGTTAGTCAAAAAGTCATTTACGCTACCTTCGCCGCTATGCGCAGGTTTTGCAGATAATTCTTCAACATCATTTGCACCCAATGCAATTTTGGTAATTGCAGACGCAGCAGATTGGAATTGGTCATTACGAGAAACGAAATCAGTTTCCGCATTCAATTCAACAAGAACACCAGTTGTGCCTTCAACAGCAACACCAACCAAACCTTCCGCAGCAACACGGTCAGCTTTTTTAGCAGCTTTTGAAAGACCTTTTGCACGTAGCCAATCGATAGATGCTTCTAAATCGCCATTGTTTTCCGCAAGGGCTTTTTTGCAATCCATCATGCCAACGCCAGTTTTTTCACGAAGTTCTTTTACTAAACTTGCAGTAATCTCGGCCATTGCCGATCTCCTTATTTTAGAAATTATAAAATATTTGGGTCATTTTACTAACCCAAAAATGTGACGATTAAGCTTCAGCAGTTGGTGCAGCTTCAACTTCTGCTGCAACAGTTTCTTCAAGCAAAGTTTCAACAGGGTTTACTGCTTCGCCCAAATCAACGCCCATATCTGATTGTGATTGTGCAAGACCGTCTAATGCAGCGCCAGCGATTAAATCAGCAAACAAAGAAATTGAACGTGCCGCATCATCATTACCAGGGATTGGCATATCAACTTCATCAGGGTCGCAATTTGAATCAACCAAAGCGATTACAGGAATACCCAATTTACGGGCTTCTTTGATTGCAATTGCTTCTTTGTTTGTGTCGATTACGAACATCAAATCAGGAATACCGCCCATATTTGCGATACCGCCTAATGAACGCTCTAATTTTTCATATTCGCGTGAAAGGTTCAAAACTTCTTTTTTAGTAAGACCTTTAGGGTTTTCACCTTGTGTCAAAGCTTCAACTTCGCGCATACGTGCAATTGATTTTGAAACTGTTTGCCAGTTAGTCAAAGTACCACCCAACCAACGGTGATTTACATAATATTGCGCGCAACGTTTTGCAGCAGTAGCAACAGGGTCAGAAGCCTGACGTTTTGTACCAACGAATAATACGCGGCCACCTTTTGCAACAACTTCACGAACTTTTACCAATGCTTGGTGAAGCATAGGAACAGTTTGCGATAAATCCAAAATATGGATGTTTGCACGATCACCAAAAATGTATTTTTGCATTTTTGGATTCCAACGGTGTGTTTGGTGACCAAAGTGTGCGCCAGCTTCTAATAGCTCACGCATAGTGAATTCAGGTAGTGCCATAATAATAATCCTTTTCCGGCTAGCCTCCGCAAGCAGGTGCGATTTGGGACCACCCCAAAAAGCGCCGGACGGACATTTTGATAAATTCAAAACGGCCAAGGCTTGCGTGTGAATTGGGCTTCGCCATAGAAAAAAAAGCAAAAAAAAGCAAGCCTTGAATTGTCAAAAACAGCCAATTTTAACGGTATTTTACAGTTAAACTAATATTCAACAATATTGGCAATACCGCCAATAGATTTTAAGGCACGGCGTGCACCAATATCAAGTGGATAGCGCCCCGGTAGCAATATTTCAATTTCGCGCATGTCATTTGATTCAAAAATCAACCTAATTTCACCAAAATTTGTTGATTCCATTCCTGAAATAGCCTCAGTAACTTTTTTGATATCATCAAAATTTGCATCTGTTTCAAGATAAAGTTTGGCGCCTTCATACCTTGTATTGGCAATATTTTCCACATTATCAAATCTTGATGCGCTTAATTTTAAATCACCA
>CAZKYS010000250.1:0-1852 GCA_964557085.1 uncultured Caulobacteraceae bacterium | reverse complement strand
CAAGGGGTTTTTGCCTCAATTTCACTTTTAAGAATTTTACGTCCCAATGGAAGCCCTTTGGTAATTCCATAAATAATTGTCGGGTCAGATTGCAATTTCATCCCTTCGCGCAAGCGATTAAGGAATACCGCCGCAACAATTGGGCGCTCCTCGGCAAGGGCAGTTTCTTTTTCAACGATAGAGGCCAAAATCACCGCTTCTTCTTTACTTTTTAAAGGCGAGTTGGCGGAACGTGATAACCACAATTCATCAATTATTTTTGTTTGCGCACTTACCATTTGTTTTACAATCATTTCACGCGTGTCACCGCGTTTAATTTGATATGTATCTGGCGCCATATAGCCTTCTTGTGGCATCGGTGGTAAATCGCCACTTAAATTATCATTCTGTTTAAGGCGCTCATAAGTCATTGCGACAGTAAAGCCTTCAGGAATTGTGACCTTACGATTTATTACTTCACCATGTGCAATAATATTTAAAATTTTAAGCGGTGTTGCACGTGATGGAATTTCATATTCACCTGGCTTAATATTTTTACCCGCGCCAGTAATTATTGTTAAAACCCGAAACGCAAAAGGGGAACGAATAAGATGTTCTTTACCCAATTTTGCGGCAATGCTTCCTGCACCTTTTCCAGTTTCAACATAGAAAACAGTTTGTTTCCCTTGTGCAGCTTTTGGGCCGGCACCAAAGAAAAGCCAACCAACTAATATTACACACAATAGTGCAAGAAAAGCGCCAATACCAATGCCGAATCTTTCAAGCAATTGATATTTTTCGCGCTTTTTTGCGTTTTTCTTTTCCCGAAATTCCTTGGCAGCGTCAGCCATTTTCAACCTAAACTTTTTTGAAAACTAAAGCAGCATTAGTACCGCCAAAACCAAAGGAATTAGACAATACAGCATTAATTTCCATAGGCTTTGCTTTTAAAGGAACAAGGTCAATTTTAGTTTCAACACTTGGGTTATGTAGATTTAATGTTGGCGGTGCAATTGAATTTTTAATTGCAAGAACACTAAATATTGCCTCAACAGAGCCAGCGGCACCAAGCAAATGCCCAATTGCTGATTTTGTTGATGAAACCGTTAAACCATCACATTCATAGCCGAACAAACGCTCAATAGCGCGTAATTCAATTTCATCACCCAATGGCGTCGATGTGCCATGTGAATTTACATATTGAATGTCTTTGGTTGTAAGGTTTGCATCTTTCAATGCATTGCGCATTGCACGATAGCCACCATCACCATCAGATGCAGGTGCAGTTATGTGATATGCATCACCTGACATGCCATAACCAACAACTTCGGCATAAATTTTCGCACCGCGTGCTTTTGCATGTTCATATTCTTCAAGAACAACAACGCCAGCACCCTCACCTAACACAAAGCCATCGCGGTCTTTATCATATGGGCGTGATGCCTGTGTTGGGTCATCATTAAAGCCAGTTGACAATGCACGAGCCGCAGCAAAGCCAACCATGCCAAGACGGCAAACCGCAGCCTCTGCACCACCTGCAATCATTACGTCTGCATCACCATATTTAATCATACGTGAAGCATCACCAATCGCATGCGCGCCAGTTGCACATGCTGTAACAACTGCGTGATTTGGACCTTTGAATTGATATTTAATTGAAACATGGCCTGATATAAGATTTATCAAGGCAGAAGGAACAAAGAATGGTGAAATCCTGCGTGGGCCTTCTTTTTCAAGCTGTAATGCAGTGTCAGCAATTGCGGACAATCCACCAATGCCAGAACCAATCATAACACCAGTGCGTTCTTTATCTTCGTCCGTTTCGGCAACCCAACCAGAATCTTCAACCGCCTGTGTGGCAGCCGAAAGACCA
>CAZKYS010000249.1:0-1853 GCA_964557085.1 uncultured Caulobacteraceae bacterium | reverse complement strand
GCAATTATTGCTTTATCTGCTGTTAGTGCATGTTCTTCAACAAATTTAGCCCAAAGCAATGATTTATATCGAAGGGATAATTCGGATCGTTTAAGCGCTAAATTATCTTTTGTTTCTATTCTCGTTACTAATGGTGATAAAAACTGGAATTTGGGTGCTGTGCTTCGTGTGCCATATAAAAAAGATGGCGATAAAGTACCTGCGGTAATTATTGTTCATGGGTCTGGCGGCGTGGATTCGCGTGGTGGACATTATGCCCAAGAATTAAATAAAATTGGCATTGCAACTTTGGAAATTGATTTATGGGCGGCACGCGGCGTTAAAACCGCATTAGAGCGCCCAAAAACTGTGCAAGAGACATTGCCTGATACTTATGCCGCGCTTAATTTCTTAGTCAATAATCCAAATATCGCAGCGAATAAAATTGGTATAACTGGCTTCTCTTGGGGGGGTGTGGTTTCAATGCTTACTTCTGTTGAGGCTAATAATATAAAATATGCAATCAATGGCGAAAGATTCGCTGCACATGCACCGTTTTATCCCGTTTGTTGGGTTTATAACAAAGCCCCAGGTTATGAATTTAAAGATTTAACTGGTGCACCTATTTTAATTCAAGCGGGTAAGGCTGATTTATATGATGCGCCTGATACTTGTGAAAAATTGTTGGAAACTGTTCCAGCCAAAGACCGCGCTAATGTGAAACTTATCATGCATGATAATGCCACACATGCATGGGAAAGGCGCGAACCAGACGCAGAAGCCTTTGACCCTTATTCACATCTTGGTAAAGGCGGGTTTGTTCCTTTAAAATATAACGCTAAAGCCGCCGAAGATGGCACAAATGCATTAATGGAATTTTTCACAAAAAATCTTAAAAACTAGTTGCTAATAATGTCGTAAATTGTGTGCCAAAGATTATAAATTGCGGCAATAAGGAATAAAACCCCCGTCGATTTTCCAATCCAAATACTAAGGTTTTTTCGCGATAATAATAAGTCGCGCGAATGACCTGCGGCAAGTGCGATACATCCATAAACCGCAAATTGCGTTAATATTGTTAAAATTCCCATTATTATGGCTTGGAAGATTAGTGAACCATATTGTGGTTTTAAAAAATTCGGATAAACCGCCAAAACAAATGCATAGGCTTTTGGGTTCAAAATACAGGTTATAAATCCTTGATAAAAGGCAGCTTTGTAATTTTTTGCATCGTCATCGCTAATTTTATCAACAAAAATATTACTTTTTATAAGGCTTATTCCAATATAAATCATATAAATTGAACCAATTATAAGCATGGATTGAAATAATAATGGGCTTATATTCGCGGCGGCAATAACAAGGGTGAAACCAATAATTGTATGAAAAATACCCCCAAGCATTATGCCAAAGATTGCCGCAAACCCCATTTTTTTTCCCGAATGTAATGAGTTTGCCAATACAAACATCATATCCATTCCTGGAACTAAAACTATGCCGAATAATAATAGAAAATAAATCCAAAGATTTGCTGCATATGTCATTTTTTCTTGGCTTTTGCCTTTTTTTCTTTTTCAGTTTCAGGCGGCCCTTTTGGCGCTTTTTGTGGTTTTAATTCATCACAAACCCGCCAACAATACCATGCCGCATAAGAGCGAAATGGTTTCAAATGACCTGCCATAGTAGCAATTTCTTTGGGCTTTGGCATCTCTTCAAGGCCATAAACATGCGCAAAACCTTTGCGAACACCCAAATCATCAATCGGCCACACATCCTCACGGCCCAAGGTGAAAATAAGATACATTTCAACCGTCCAGCGCCCAATCCCACGCACAGAGGTTAAACGTTCAACAATTTCATCATTACTTAAATGC
>CAZKYS010000248.1:0-1857 GCA_964557085.1 uncultured Caulobacteraceae bacterium | reverse complement strand
ATGCATTCATTGCACAGGCCCCAGATGCATCCGCGCCGCAGACCAGCGAACGCAAGGGCGTCAAGCGCGGCAACCGGGAGCAGATCACACACACCCTGCCGGCCGACCTGCTGGCAGGCATCGACCGACAAGCACGCAGCCGCGGCATGACCCGCGCCGGCTTCATCAACTTCGCCATCTCGCGGGCGCTGGAAGACCTCCGCACTCCGGAGCACCTGGCTCCGGGGCAAAACCGCAGGGAGTAGCCGCGGCACCTACAACAGCCCCAACTCCGCGAACGACACCGTCTGCGTTCCGCCGACCACTATGTGATCCAGCGTACGCACATCAATCAGCTTCAGCGCCGCAGACAAACGCTCGGTCAGCGCCCGATCCGCCGCACTTGGCGTCGGGCACCCGCTCGGATGGTTGTGCGCCATGATCACCGCCGTCGCCGTCGTGTTCAGCACCGCGCGGACCACCTCCCGCGGATACACCGCCGCTGAGTCGATCGTGCCATGGCACAGTTCCACGAAGCTCAGCAGTCCGAGCTTGGCATCCAGCAGCAACATGGCAAACACCTCGTGCTCGTAACCGGCCAGCTTCGCCACCAGGTACTGCTTCACCCGTTCCGGGTGATCCATGGCCGCACCACGTGCGATCTTCTGCTCGATGGCATCGCGCGCCGCCTGCAGCACTTCATCAGCGCTGGCCACCGCATAGCGGCCCTGCTCATCGCGAACCCACAGACGCGAAGACACCAGCGAAAGACTCTGCGACATGACCAAGCTCCGGTTGCTCGGGCGGAATTGCCCGGCACCGCCGCAGCACGGCGCAGCGCAAGCTGTCAGGGGAGCATCGGCCAAAGGCCGCGAGCGTGCGCGCACGCGAAGCCCTTGACAGCGAGAACGCCGTGCTAACGTAAGAGGAACCAGCAAGCCGCCCACCACCCTCGAACTCCCACCCGGCAAGCGGAGCGCGCAGGCCGCCAAGCCGGAGGCATCAGGGATCAGCGCCAACTGGCTGCGATTCGGCACGAAGCGCAGGGCAACGCCCGCGAGCCCAACCGGCGACGCGAAGTCGACGGGAAGCCACTTCGAAAACACGTTGCAAGCGTTTTACGCTCCGGCGGATTCCAAATGCGCGAATCTAGAGGTCGACCTTGGCGAGAGCTTCCAGCGCATGCCGCGCGAAGCGATGAGCCCGACTTCGCTTGCGAAGTCTCTCGACATCGCTTCTATCACCGTGAATACCGACCGTGTTGAATGCGAAAGACATGGCGCCCTCGCGGTCGGGCACTTGATGATAGAACTGAGCATCAATTCCGTCGTCGATGAAACGACGTGATACAGCCAAGCAATCCGAAGGGTACGTCGCGACGAGATCCACAGGTGAAAACGCCTCAACACGGTCGAACCGCTCAGCCAACGCTTGCTGAACTTCACTGAGGCAGCCAACAACCAATTGTGGCCGCATCTCATGAAGTCGGCGCCATGCGAGCCGCGCGTTTTCGGCATCGGCCTCCCGCTTGCCCTCGAGAGCATAGACCAACGACCTAATTTCAACGAGACAGCGCTCCTCCGGAGTTGTCGATTCTATCGGCTCAAGTACCGCATGGTGCCGGCCTACAAAGCGAGTCGCAGTTGCAAAAGCGCCCCATTCCTCCTGAACAAACGGGTTTGTCCGACTTGGCAAGGCGGTGAGCGGCTTCAGCGAGGACGCATCGAGGGGATCGCCAAATGCAGCGACTTCCTTCACAAGCCAGTCTAGGCTCGTTGAACTCCTGATGGTTGGCGCATGGAGTGCCCGGCGGTACAGGCGACGCCGAAGCTCCTCATCTAAATCGCAAATCTCCTCCCCGTAGATGGAGTCAAACGG
>CAZKYS010000247.1:0-1884 GCA_964557085.1 uncultured Caulobacteraceae bacterium | reverse complement strand
GCTTCATCTCCGCCTTGGTTTCCGGGGTGATGATGCGCGGGCCGGTAGTGATGTCACCATATTCGGCGGTGTTGCTGATCGAATAGCGCATGTTGGCGATGCCGCCTTCATAGAGCAGATCGACGATCAGCTTGGTTTCGTGCAAGCATTCGAAATAGGCCATTTCCGGCGCGTAGCCAGCCTCGACCAGCGTTTCGAACCCGGCCTGGATGAGATGGGTGATGCCGCCGCACAGCACCGCCTGCTCGCCGAACAGGTCGGTCTCGCACTCCTCCTTGAAGGTGGTTTCAATCACGCCCGAGCGCCCGCCGCCGACCGCGCTGGCGTAGGAGAGGGCAAGCGCCTTGGCATAGCCGTTGCCGCGCGCCGCCGCGCCTTCGCCGGCGGCTTCCTGTGCCACCGCGATCAGGCAGGGGACGCCGCCGCCCTTCTGATATTCGCTGCGCACCGTATGGCCGGGACCCTTGGGCGCGATCATGATGACATCGAGGTCGGGGCGCGCTTCGATGAGGCCGAAGTGGATGTTGAGCCCGTGCGCAAAGGCGAGGGCGGACCCGGCCTTCAGATGCGGTTCGATGTCCTGATAGTAGATTTTCGCCTGATGCTCGTCCGGCGCGAGGATCATCACCACATCGGCCCATGCCGCGGCTTCGGCATTGCTCAGCACGCGGAAGCCCGCGCCTTCCGCCTTGGCGGCGGTGGCGGAGCCGGGGCGCAGCGCGATGACCACGTCCTTGACGCCGCTGTCGCGCAGATTCTGCGCATGGGCATGGCCCTGGCTGCCATAGCCGACAATCGCGACCTTCTTGTCCTTGATGAGGGTCTGATCGACGTCGGCGTCGTAGTAGACTTGCATTGGTAGTTCCTGCCCTGTGTTTCCTGATCCCCCGCGCAAGGCTGGGGCCCAGCTGATAGTCTTGGTGATGAGCCCCTGCCTTCGCAGGGGCACTAGCTCTAGCCCCCTTCGGACCCGCGGCCGATGGCGACGACGCCGGTGCGGCCGACCTCGACCAGCCCGCATTCGCGCATCAGCGCGATGAAGCTGTCGACCTTGTCGCTCGTGCCGGTGATTTCGAAAACGAAGCTGATGAGGGTGGTATCGACCACCTTGGCGCGGAACACATCGGCCATGCGCAGCGCCTCGATGCGCTTTTCCCCCGTGCCCGCGACCTTCACCAGCGCAAGCTCGCGTTCGACATGTGCGCCGGTTTCGGTGAGGTCGATGACGCTGTGCACCGGCACCAGCCGGTCGAGCTGCGCGATGATCTGGTCGATCACCGCGGGCGGGCCCGAGGTGACGATGGTGATCCGCGACAACGCATGGTCGGCGCTGATGTCGGCGACGGTCAGGCTTTCGATATTATAGCCGCGCGCCGAGAACAGCCCGGTGATCTTGGCGAGGATGCCCGCCTCGTTGTCGACGGTGACGGCGAGCACATGGCGCTCGCCCGCTTCGGTTTTGATTTTCATTGTTTTTTCCAAGCGTGATACGTGTCGATTTCGAGACCGGTTTCGAGCAGGTCGGCTTGCTCTTCGCTGATCTCCCGCGCTCCGGAAATGCGATTGTCCAATATGGTCAGCGCAAAGTGCCGCGTATCGGTCCCCATTGTCCAAGCCGGCACGATGATTTCGTACGGCGAATTAGCTGTCGGAGGAAGCTCATCCAACGCCCACTGGATTTCGTCGCCGATCGCATATTCGATCTCGCGGCGAAATCCGTACAGGAACTGCAAAAATACCGAGTGACCGGGTCGCGCCGGATCGGCGACGGAGACGTAACTGCTGCTTCCCATTAGACCAGCGCCTTTGCTTCGTCGTCCATCGTGCCGGTCACTTCGGCGGCCTGGAGGAGCATGTCGGTGTGCGCCGCGCCCGACGGGATCA
>CAZKYS010000246.1:0-1894 GCA_964557085.1 uncultured Caulobacteraceae bacterium | reverse complement strand
GTGATAATGGGGAAAATTCTGGAAGGTATTTTGATGCTTTATCGGATAAATCCAATTTCTTTGCTTGCGCTAATAATAATATTGCCGCGGCTGTGAATTGCTTTGTTAATGAGCCAGCACGAAATACATCATTTGAATTAAGCAAAATCTTATTTTCGAAATCAGAATAGCCAAATGATTTTCGGTATGATGAAAATCCATTTTTAAAAATACTAATCTGAACAGCTGGTGAAGCGCCATTTTTTATAGCATCATTTATTGCATCATCAATTTGCGTAATTAATGCATCGCTTAAAGAACCGTCTTTTGCAAAACTTGGGCTTGCAATAAGCGCAGATAACAAAGCAAAGCCATTAATATTAAAGCTACGTCTATCAATAATTTGCATTTAAAACTCCATATATTAAGAGGTTTAAATGCAAACTAAAAATAAATCAAACATTCAAATATTTAGAAATCAATACCATATCGCTATCAACACCTTTTGCAGGTATACGTATTTGGTAATGGCTTCCTAGTGCGACATCCATTGGTTCATTGGTTTCGGCATTACGCATATCATCAATAACAACATCACGGTTTTGACCATTTGGTAAAACCATTTCAACCTTATCACCTTTTTCAAAGCGATTTTTAACCTGAACAATCAAATCATCGCCATCGCGCCCAATTGCTTCACCAACAAACATTTGAAGCTGGCTGCGTGATGCATTTTCAATGTATTTTTGATATTCCGACGTATCATGGCGCTTATAAAAGCCATCAGTATAACCGCGATTTGCAAGATTTTCGAGAACGCCAATAAGTTTTGGATCAAACGGTTTACCCTCAACCGCCAAATCAATGGCTTTTGAATAGGCTTGCGCGGTGCGTGCCACATAATAATGCGATTTTGTGCGCCCTTCAATTTTTAGGCAATCAATACCCATTTTCACCAAACGTTCAACGTGCTCAATAGCGCGAAGGTCTTTGGAATTCATAATATAAGTGCCGTTTTCGTCTTCATAGACGGGCATTAATTCGCCTTTGCGATTTTCCTCTTCAAGGAAATAAACTTTATCGGCTTCTGGATGGCGTTCATGCCCTGCGTTTGAAAATAATTGTGGGCGTTCGAATGCTTTGATTGGTAAAATATCACCTGTTTCAGTCTCTTCAGCCTCATGGGTATTATATTTCCAGCGGCAAGTATTTGTGCATGTGCCTTGATTGGCATCACGGTGACTAAAATAGCCCGACAATAAGCAACGTCCAGAATAAGCAATACAAAGTGCACCATGAACAAAAACTTCAAGTTCAGTATCAGGACATTCTTGGCGGATGCGTTCAACATCATCAAGTGACAATTCGCGCGATAAAATCACACGCTCAACACCAATTGATTTCCAAAAACGAACCGCCTGATAATTCATTGTATTCATCTGTACAGATAAATGAATTGGCATATCAGGCCATTTTTCACGCACCAACATTATCAAGCCAGGGTCGGCCATAATAAGTGCATCTGGCTTTGCCTCTATTACTGGCTCCATATCTTCAATGAAGGTTCCAACCTTATTATTGTGCGGGAAAAGATTAGCGGCAACATAAAGTTTTTTGCCAATTGAATGCGCCTCGTGAATAGAATTCGCAAGATTGTCATCTTTCGACATAGTATTATTGCGCACGCGCAAAGAATAGCGCGGAACCCCCGCATAAACAGCATCAGCACCATAAGCAAAAGCATGGCGCATAGATTTCACAGTGCCCGCAGGCGATAATAATTCAGGGCGTTTTAATTTTGTCATGCGCGCCATATAGTCGCAATGCATCATATTTTCAAATTTTAATGCATATTTCCATAAAACAAAGGCGGTTATTCAAAATAACCGCCTTTAAATTTTAAATTTGCAAAGAT
>CAZKYS010000245.1:0-1902 GCA_964557085.1 uncultured Caulobacteraceae bacterium | reverse complement strand
GCTCACCATGTACGCGCCACAATTCTTCTGCTTGTTTATAAAAAGGTGCAAAATCATCGTAATCTAGAGGCCATGCTGGCGAAATTTCACCGCCATAATGTTGTAGTTCTTCAAAATCCCTACGTTTCATCCTCATTAAGGCAGCACCATAAAACGAAGTGTTTCCACCAACCCAATAATTAGTGTTTGGCTGAAATTCCCGCCCATTTTTATCAATCCAAGTTTCTTGTGCCCTGTAGCGCTTTTTGATGAATACTTCACGTGGATCCCAATTTTCTTTCTCAATTGGTAAATTATCACCGCGTTCAATTATAAGAATTTTTTTTCCAGTTTTCGCAAGTTCAAGCGCCATCGTTCCGCCACCTGCGCCAGAACCCATAATGATAATATCATATTTATTTGGCATTATTTAATCACCATTTTTTTTGCTGCACGCCTTATTATTGGGTTAAGGATGAATTCAGGAACAAATTTCATCATTGCAACGGCAAATTTGTTGGCAAATCCGCTTATGACGATTTCTTTTGCGTTTGAATTTCCCTCAAGTGCGGATTTTACAACATCTATTGTTGGCATGGGCTTTAAAATATTATCCTTGCCTATTTTTTCATTCATTCCATTATGAATTTGAAATTCGCTTTGGGTTGCACCGGGGCAAAGGGCGGTGATATTAATTCCCAAATCACAATTTTCTGCCGCCAAAGATCGCGACATTTTCAAAATATAAGATTTTGCCGCAGGGTATAATGAATGCCCCGCCGCACCGTTTGAAAAAGCAACCATGGATGAAACATTTATAATTCGCCCAAACTTTTTAGCCCGCATTTGCGGTAAAAAAGCGTGGCACAAAATGGTGGGCGCTGTGACGCAAGTTTCTACAAAATCCATTTGTGCCGATAATTCAGTATTGTGAAATTCACGTGCAACTGAAAAACCTGCATTATTAATAAGGCCATCAATTTCAATATTTTGTGATTTTATTTTTTCAACCAAAGCCAATGTTTCATCACGCTTTGATAAATCACATGAAAAGCAATAACATTTAATTTGAAATTGATTTTGTAATTCTTCGGTAAGTTTCTCTAACCTATCAAGGCGCCTTGCCACTAAAACTAAATTATGGCCCATTTTTGCCAATTCTTGTGCAAAACATTCGCCAATACCTGATGAAGCGCCAGTGATTAAATAAGTAAGTGACAATCATGCCCCCTTTATGGTTTTATAAATTCATAAACCAAAATCATTGGCTTGCAATTATATTTTGCCCATTCTTGGTGAATATTTGCAAGATTTGAAGTTCCAAAGAAAATAGATTTTTGTATCATTTCAAAACCCACCATTTTTGCGGCATTTTCGAAATCTTGTTCATTGTGCACAAAACTTTTTGCCCGAATTTCAACATTACTTTCTTTATCAATAAATCGCGCACCAGAGCCGTTTTGCATTCTTTGTGGGTGAATTTCACTTATGAAAAGGCTGGCGCCATTTTTTAAATTTGCAAAAACTTTTGCAAAAACCTTGTTCAAATCTTCAATATGTTCAAGGACAAGTGAGATGATGGCAAAATCAAAATCATTATCTGAGATTTCAAGTTTTATATAATCGCCACAAATGAAATTAACATAATGATTTATGGTTTTCAATTTTGCTTTTTCAAGCATACTTTTAGAAATATCAATTGCAATAATGTTATGATTCGCTTGCACTAATTTTTGTGTATTACGTCCGCTTCCGCAACCTATTTCAAGGGCTTTTTTATTATTTAAATTGCCCCAAAATTTATGAAAATATAATTCATCAATATAAATTGTTGAATTAATATCTTCATCATAGGTTTTGGCCCATGCATTATAAAAATCGCTATTTTCTTCGCTAGTTTGTCGCACGTCAAAACCCCCAAAT
>CAZKYS010000244.1:0-1904 GCA_964557085.1 uncultured Caulobacteraceae bacterium | reverse complement strand
GCCAATTGTTGCCAAAGTCTGCACACTAAAGAAAAATGCATCATTAAAATGCCCAACACGCGCATTGGCAATTTCGCCTAAATCCAAATAATATAGTGTTGCAAACACCAAATTTAGGGCAAAAAACACGCATACAATTATGAAAATAATACTTTTCCAGCTTCCACTTAAAAGCCGTGCATATAAATCGCCAAAAATATTTTTGCTTTTGCCAATCGGAATTACGCGAAACCCTTCATCGCGTGAAACAAGCCTTAATCTTTTCGGTTTTTCATCCATAATTAAATACCCTAAAAATTAAATACCATAGACATTTGCAACAATTTCTTTGGGGGCTTTCTTTTTAGGCTTTAAGATTTGCACCCATTCATCAATTCCCTTGCCACTTTCTTTTATTGCACGGCAAAGGATTTCACCTGAAACCCGCGCATCCTCGCAGGCGTCGTGATGCAGAAATTCAATTTCAAAATCACGCGAAAGATTGGATAAGCCATAGCCACGCTTTGAATATTGTGTCCATGTGCGTCTTATGATTGTTGTGGCATCAATCCAAACTAAATTTGGCGCAATTAGAAGGTCGCGCTCAATAGATTTAAAAATTGCACTTCTATCGAAGAAAGAATGCGATGTTATTACTGATGAAGAAAGCCATTTTTCAATTTCATCATAAATTTCAAAAAAACGCGGCGCGTTTTTTACCTTTTTTGCATTAATCCCATGAATGGAGATGTTCATTGGTAAAAACGAACAATCGGGATTGATAAATTGATTGTATTTTTCAACAATTTCGCCATGTTCAAAACGCACCATGCCAATTTGGCAAATGCTTGCGGCATCATTATTGGCGGTTTCAACATCGATTGATACAAAAGAAGGCATAGCGCCACATTAACCTATTGGCTTTGTTTGCCAATAGGCAATATTGCTTATTTTTCTTCTTTACCGCCAAATATTGCGCCCAATGCATGTTCTTTTGCTTCGCGATCTTTGCCAACAATATCGCTTAGAGATTGGGTTTCATTTTGCGCTTTAAATCCATTATCATTTAGGTTTTTAATAATTGTCGCTGAATCGGTTTTTACCAAAATTGCAAGCGTGCTAATTGGTGCATCTTCAACCTTAGAAATTAAAGTGCGAACAGGGCTTGCGCCCTTTTTCTCACCCTTCATAACGAATGATGCACCCAAAACACCAAGTAATATAACAATTATTCCAAGGCCAAAGGAAGGGCGAAAATATTTTTTGAAAGTGCCAAAATTAAGATAAATGTGTAATGCTGCACCGGTTAAAAACGCCCAAGAAAACCATTCATGTGCAGGCTTGTTAAAACCTATTTCTTTGTGAAAAAACATCAAAACGCCAGTAACAGCCATTAAGATAAAGCCACCAATCGTAAGTGGGGTAGCAATTTGGCGCAAATTCATATCAGTCTCCGTTTAAATATTTGGCTATAATATGTTAAACGTAAATTGCGCCAAATTCCATTGTATAATTGTGGTTATTACTGTTAATTAAAACGCTTTAATAATTTTATGCTCAAAGTTGCCAAAATTGCGCCTATGCTTGAGAAAATCAAAGCTTGTGTAAGGCCGCCAGCACCAATTGCCATAGAAATCACTGCGCCAACAATGCCGCCCCAAAGGCCAAGTGCTGCATTGGCATAAAGCTTGCCACCAAAGGCTACCGCGCCTGCAATCGTTGCAACTGCTGTGCCAACAATTGCGCCCACTAATACTAATTGTAAATCCATGACAATGTTCCTTTCGTGCGTCTCGAAAAGAACATGGCCAGTGCAGTGTCCGAAAAGCTAATAATGTTAATGGCAATATGCCAATTTAAAGGGTGCGCGCCTTAAGCCCCTTCTTCAAGTGAGACTTTGGTCGTGCGTCGTGGTTTATAAATTG
>CAZKYS010000243.1:0-1941 GCA_964557085.1 uncultured Caulobacteraceae bacterium | reverse complement strand
TCGATTATATCAGCGCCATCATCAATTAATTGCAATGCATGATTAAGGGCAATTTCACCACTAACAAAACGACCCCCGTCAGAAAAACTGTCGGGGGTTGTATTGACTATGCCCATAATTAAAGGGTTTATATTAACACTCATAATTATGCAGGCATTGGATCTGGCATTGGGCCATTTTTGGAAATAGTTGGAATTGATGGTGTTGGGGTATTATCATCCTTGGTTTCTTCGCGGATAACTTTTTCACCCTTCATAATGCCAAGAATTTCATCACCAGTTAGGGTTTCAAATTCAAGCAATGCTTTGGCAACATTTTCCCATTCAGTTTTCTTTTCTGAAAGAATGCGGCGCGCTGTTGCCTCGCCATCTTCAATAAGTTTGCGAACTTCTTCGTCAATTAATTGCGCAGTTTCAGGGGAAATATTCACCGATTGGGCAACCGAATGACCAAGGAAAACCTCCTGCTCATTGCTTTGGTAACGAACGCGGCCAAGTTTTTCCGACATACCCCATTCCATAACCATAGAGCGGGCAAGGCGGGTTGCCATTTGAATGTCGCCCGTTGCGCCATTGGTCACTTTTTCAGGGCCAGAATGTAAAAGTTCAGCTTCACGACCACCAAAAAGGATGGCAAGGCGTGAAATGCACCATTCGCGTGTGGTTGAATATCTGTCACCTTCTGGCAAAGACATAACCATACCAAGCGCACGACCACGCGGAACAATTGTGGCTTTATGAATTGGGTCAGAACCCGGAACCGAAACCGAAACCACGGCATGACCAGCTTCGTGATATGCAGTATTTTCTTTTTCTTCGGCGCTCATCGCCATAGTTTTGCGCTCAACGCCCATCATTACTTTGTCTTTGGCGTCTTCAAACTCTTTCATGGTTACAAGGCGCATACCACGGCGTGCCGCCAATAATGCCGCCTCATTAACAAGGTTCATCAAATCTGCGCCTGAAAAGCCCGGAGTTCCACGCGCGATTGTTTTTGCATCTACATCTGAAGATAATGGAACTTTTTTCATGTGCACAAGCAAGATTTTCTCACGTCCATTAATATCTGGAAGGCCAACCACAACTTGGCGGTCAAAACGACCAGGACGAAGCAATGCGGGGTCAAGAACATCAGGGCGGTTGGTTGCCGCAATAATGATAATGCCTTCATTGGCTTCAAAGCCGTCCATTTCAACCAATAATTGGTTTAAAGTCTGCTCACGCTCATCATTGCCGCCGCCAAGGCCAGCGCCGCGATGGCGGCCTACTGCGTCAATCTCGTCGATAAAGATGATGCATGGGGCGTTCTTTTTGGCTTGTTCAAACATGTCGCGAACGCGGCTTGCACCAACACCAACAAACATTTCAACGAAATCAGAACCTGAAATGGTGAAAAATGGAACATTTGCTTCGCCTGCAACCGCGCGCGCAGTTAAGGTTTTACCAGTTCCCGGTGGGCCAACCAATAATGCGCCTTTTGGAATTTTACCGCCAAGACGTTGGAATTTTTGTGGATCTTTTAGGAAATCAACAATTTCTTGCAATTCTTCGCGCGCTTCATCAATACCCGCAACATCTTCGAAGGTTACTCGGCCTTTGCTTTCGCTAAGAAGTTTGGCTTTTGATTTGCCAAAACCCATTGCGCCGCCGCCTTTGCCGCCAGACATTTGGCGCATAAGCAAGAACCAAACCCCAAGGAAAAGCAAAAACGGTAAAACTGAAGAAATGATTTGCATCAAAACGCTTGGACGACCCGCACCTTTTTCAACAGAAAATTGAACGCCGCTTTTTAAAAGAACGTCAGTTACATTTTCCTTGCTTGGAATAACCGAAGTATAAGGTGAGCCATCTTTCTTTTCGCCGCGAACAATATCGTCAACTAAAACGGCATTTTTGATATTTCCTGCCTGCGCCTCAGCAACGAGGGAAGAATATGCCAAAG
>CAZKYS010000242.1:0-1951 GCA_964557085.1 uncultured Caulobacteraceae bacterium | reverse complement strand
CCGCTTGATCATACAAAAATTCCAAATATTAAAAATATCGACCCTGCTTTCTTAGACCCAGAATTTGACCCAGGTCGTAAATATTCAATGCCATATACTTGGCTTGTTTTGGGTATTGGATATCGCAAATCTGCGATGAAAAATGGTCAAATCCCTGATTCATGGAAATATGTTTTAGATTCCGATGAATATGCAGGCAAAATTGCACTTTTGGGTGAAAGCCTTGATTTATTCCGTCTTACATTCAAATATTTGGGTAAATCAGTTAATGATTATTCGCCTGAATTATTAAAACAAGCCAGTGATATTTTGGCAAAACAAAAGAAAAATGTAAAACGCTTCCATGAAGATGATGGTCAAGAAATGCTTCTTAAAAAAGAAGTTGATTTGGTAATCGAATATAATGGCGACATTGCACAGGCAAAAACCGAAGATGATGATTTGGATTTTATCATTCCAAAAGAGGGTTCATTATTAAATTCTGATTGTATGTGTATTCCAGTTGGCGCACCAAGCCCGAACAATGCACATGGTTTGATAAATTATCTTTTGGATGCCCAAAAAGGTGCCGATATTTCAAAAACCATACTTTATCCAACTCCAAATGCTGCAGCTAAGGCACTTATGGATGATTCATACAAAAATAATCCAATTATTTTCCCATCAAAAGAAGCATTGGTTAAATGTGAATATGGTAAATTTATGGGCGCTAAAGTTTCACAAGAAATTGAGGGTGCGATGACGCATATTCGCGCCGAATAATATAATTTTGGATAGGCTAAAACATGCAAAATTGGTATGAAAATAAGCGGTTTTTTTGGGGCACTATGCTTGCCCCGACTATATGGTTTGTTGTTTTCTTTGTGATGCCAATGGCATTGGTTTGGGTTTATTCTTTTGGTGAGAATAACGGACTTATTGATGTTGAAATAACTGGAACATTCAAGAACTACAAACACGTTTTTGACCGCGATGTTTTGCAAGTTTTGTGGCAATCAATTGTCATGGCAACAATTGCCACGCTTGTTTGCCTTGTTTTAGCCTTCCCTGTTGCTATTGCCATGACTTTTGCCGATGATAAGACAAAATCATGGCTTTTGCTTTTGATAATGCTTCCATTTTGGACGAATTTATTAATTCGCACCTATGCATTAATTAGTGTTATGGGCGCTCAAGGCCTTATAAATACGGGGCTTTTGGGTATTCATAATTTTCTTTTAGGCGTTGGTTTTGATGTTGGAACTTTCGAACCAAAGCAATTATTATATAATAAAACCGCAATCATTATCGGTCTTATTTATGTGCATCTACCCTTTATGGTCTTACCGCTTTATGCCGCATTAGATAAATTGGATAGATCCTTAATCGAAGCGTCATTGGATTTAGGTGCAGGACATGGGGAAACATTATTTCGTATAATTGTTCCACTTGCATTACCGGGTATTGCGGCGGGTATTGTTATTACTTTTATCCCTGCAATGGGTGCATATTTAACACCTGATTTATTGGGTGGGCCAAATGATTTGATGATTGCAAGTCTTATCGAGCGGCAATTTAAGCGCGCCAATGATTGGCCTTTTGGTGCCGCTTTGTCATTCTTATTAATGTATATAACTTTGATTTTCTTTGCCTTGCGCTCTTATTTTGAAGCAAAAGGCGGGAAAGTTTCAACAGGTCATTAGGGGGTAAAATGAAAAATATTTTCAAAAGAGAACCCCGTGCACCATTAGAATATACAAAAAGCCTTAGACTTAGGGCTTGGATATTAGGGGTTTTAATATTCCTTTATACGCCGCTTTTCATCCTTATTGCCTTTAGCTTTAATGATAGTAAGCGCATGATTGAATGGAAAGGTTTTACCCTTAAATGGTATCAAAAAGTCTTTGAAAATGATGGCATAAGGGAAGCACTAACTAATTCCATTTTAATTGCGATTGCTTGCACTTTGGTT
>CAZKYS010000241.1:0-1958 GCA_964557085.1 uncultured Caulobacteraceae bacterium | reverse complement strand
CGTGAAGCCCGCCCGAAACCTTATATGAATTTTGGTCAAACTTACCGCCCGCATGCAATTGCGTCATAATAACTTCGGCGGCTGAAACACCCTCTGTTGGGTGAATATCGGTTGGAATACCGCGCCCATTATCTTCAACTTGGGCAGAGCCGTCAGGGAAAAGCGTTACTTTACAAAAGGTTGCATGACCCGCAAGGGTTTCATCAACCGCATTATCAACGACCTCATAAACCATGTGATGAAGGCCAGAACCATCATCGGTATCGCCAATATACATGCCAGGGCGTTTGCGAACTGCATCAAGCCCTTTTAAAACTTTGATTGAATCTGCGCCATATGAATTTTGATTGTTATTTTCGCTCATTAGTCTTCCAAATTGTGATTATGTTATTTGCGCGCAATTAGGGCTAATTGCATAAAAGTTCGCTTTATTATTAAGGCTTGAAAAAAGTTCTTTATCTGTCCCCGTAAGCCATGATTGTGCCCGTAAATTCGCCAATTCCCCCGAAAGTGCTTGCCTTCTTTCATCATCAAGATGCGCGAAAGCTTCATCAAGCAAGATAACGGGATTCGGGCGATTAAAATAGCCTTCAACACCTGATTGCAGCCCTTGGGAAACTAATTTTGCTTGCGCAATTATAAGCCCGATTATTAAGGCTTTTTGCTCACCTGTTGAGCATTTTTCAGCCATCATATTATTGCCCAAATGGCGTGCTGCAAAGCTGGTTTTGTGGGTTCCAAAAAGTGTGCGCCCAATTGCTTGGTCACGGGTGCGATAATCTTTGAAGTTTTTGGCGATTAGGATTTCCAATTCCTTTAAATCAATTCCATCCAAAATTGCATTTTCGGCAAACCCATCAAGCAATAATTGCGCCTTAGGGAAGGGGGATTGAACGCGATTATCAATTTCAGTTTGCAATGCGCCAATGGCCTCAACCCGTGCATTGGCAATGGCGATTGCGTGTGATGAAATCTGTTCTTCGATGGCATTTAGCCAAATATTATCAGGATTTTCATTCTCAAGGATTTTTTGGCGTTCGCGTATCAATTTCTCATAATCTGAAAAAGCGCCCTGTACCTCTGGGTAAAAGCTCAAGACAAGGCGGTCAAGGAATTTTCGACGCTCTGATTGTGGGCTTGCAAAAATTCGGTCCATTTGCGGGGTAAGCCAGATTATGCGCAAACTATCGGATAAAGCCTTGGCGCTTACATCTTTGCCGTTAAGGCGCGCGATTTTGCGCGGGCTTGGGGCATTTATATCAAGGCCAAGGCCGATTTTACGCTCATCAATGCCATCACCAAGCAATGCAGATACGGCAAATGCGCCGCCATCTTCACCCATTCGTGATAATTCATTGATTTCAGCGCTTCTTATGCCCCGCCCCGAATTTAGAAGGGATATTGCCTCTAATATGTTGGTTTTTCCTGCGCCATTTGGGCCAAAAAGAACCGAAATTTTACCAATATTCTCAAGTTCAAAGCGGGCATGATTGCGAAATTGGGTCAAGATCAGGCGTCTGACACCAATATTGGTTTCATCTGCAAACTCTTGATCGACTTGCTGCAATAATGCCAAATTTTAATTCCGTTGTTTTATTTCTTAAAACAAATTTATCTATACACGCAAAGGCATCAAAACAAATACAGAATTTGGATCCGCTTGATCTTTTACCAAGGTTGGCGATGCGCTGTCACGGAAATTAAATTCTGCAGTTCCAGCAACCAATGCGCACACATCAAGCAAATATTTCGCGTTAAAGCCAATTTCCATTTCAGGGCCTTGATATGCAACCTCAAGCTCTTCACGGGCTTCACCAGTTTCAGGGTTAGAGAAGGTGAGGGCAAGCACATCTTGTTCAAGGCCAAGTTTTATTGGACGTAATCTTTCAATCGCCATTGTTGCAACACGGTCAACTGCGCGGGCAAATTCTTCATTATTAAGTGTCATTACATGCGGG
>CAZKYS010000240.1:0-1992 GCA_964557085.1 uncultured Caulobacteraceae bacterium | reverse complement strand
AGACATGAAATATGGGATAGAGCTCGTGTTTCAATGGTAGTTTAGAGGTCAAAATTGCAGTAACAAAACCCGATGAACCAATTTCAAGATTTGACAAATCACCAGAGCTTGAACCATCTGTAGATGTTGAATCTAATGAGGTTGCAGATGAGAATTGTGAAATTGAACCAATGCTTGTTGCGCTTTGACCAACATCAAGTCTGAATGTTTGCGCTGCAAGGCCAGTAGAATTTGCCCAATTTGCGCTTCCTGCTGCTGGTGCACCTGCACTATATGCACCAATTGAGATTGGCGCCAAAAGGGCAGGGCTTGTATTTGCTGTATCAATTGTACCAGATGGCGTGAAAGCCATTGTACCAGTTAGTATTTGACCATTTGCAAGCGGTGCACCCGAAGTAATATTACTTGCAGGGGCAGAGTAAACTTCTACATACCATTGGTTTGGCGTTGCCGATTTTAAGAAACTCATAGTGAAGTTTTTAACGCCGCCCAAACTATCAATCATTTGGAACTGCCATGATGCATCGGGTGTTATTGTGCCAGACGCCATATTATTTGTTGCCGCAGAATATGCACCAGGTGATGCAGTTGCCGCCGCAGTTGCCGCCGCTGAAACTGTTGTGTTTGAACGCAAGTTTCCATTGATTGCAACGCTTGTGCTTGGTGCTGCTGCGTTTGAAATTGTTCTTGTGTTAATTGCTTCTAATGCATTTGGCGATGAAGTATTGCCAACTGGCTTGCCAGTGTCATCAAGGCGCCAACCGCGCAAAATATAATTTGCATGATTAACCAAATAGCCTTCATCATCAGGCTTAAAAGTGCCAACGCGTGAATAAAAAATATCAGGTGAAGTTGATGCCGCCTGTGTTTTTGGGCTTACAACAAAGAAACCTTGACCGCTGATTGCTAAATCTGTTGTGCTTGTAGTTGAATTTACATTGCCTTCAGAGCGCACAAATTGACGTGTTGAAGCAGAAACACCACCCGCATTATAAGTAGTTGAAGCATTTTGAACGTTAACCAAGCGTGTGAAATCAGTGCGATTGCGTTTGTATGCAGTTGTATTTACGTTTGATATATTATCAGAAATTGTTGCCATTGCTGATGCGTTTGCGGTTAAACCTGAAACACCTGCTAGCATTGCGCTGTTTAAAGACATTATTTGCTCCGATTATTATTTTATTGTTTTGAAGCATTCTGCCCTCCATACCATATCACTATACTTCGATAGTGTTGATTTTTCGTAAGTTTTTTCTTTTTTTTTGGTTAATTATCAGCTTGATTGCAGTGAAACATTTTTAATTGCAGAAAGCGCAACCAATGCACCATTGATTGTAACCATTGGTGTTGAACCTGACATATCAACATTTGATATTAGACCCTTTTGCGTCAATGTTGCTTTCATTGCTTCACCTGATGAAGTTTTTGCATCAACAACCATTGTGTATTGGCCCGATGTTAATTTTGTGCCTGATGTTGTTGTGCCATCCCATTCAAAAGTGTGCGAACCTTTGGTTTTGTCACCATCAATTGTTTTTACTAATTTATTATTTGAATCATAAATGTTCAAAGTCACTGAACCTGCGGCATTTGCAAGATCATAATTCCAACTTGCTTTGCCATTAACAATACCTGCGGCATTGGTTTCGGCGGTTGCGCTTTTCCCCAAATATGAAACTGCCAAACTTCCTGCGCTAAAACCCATTGTTGTTTGCAGGCTTGAAAGCAAATCATTGGTTTTAATTTGTTGTTCAACGCCAGAAAATTGAACTAATTGATTTGTGAAATCTTTGGTATCAAGCGGCGATAATGGATCTTGTGCACGCAATTGCGCGGTTAATAATTTCATGAAAGTATCAAAATTCGCGGCAAGTCCAATTGAGGAAGATGAATTTCCTGTTGTATTTGCTGCGGTATTGGTTGCGCCTGTTACTGCCATTTTGACCTCTAAACTACCATTGAAACACGAGCTCTATCCCATATTTCATGTCT
>CAZKYS010000239.1:0-2012 GCA_964557085.1 uncultured Caulobacteraceae bacterium | reverse complement strand
GGCAAAATAATTGCAAATTATTGGCTAGATAAAATTTATAATCAAAAAGAAGGTCAAGCACATAGGGAAGGCGATATTCATATCCATGACCTTGATTGTTTAACTGGTTATTGCGCAGGATGGAGTCTAAGAATTCTACTAAATGAGGGGTTTAATGGTGTGCAGGGCAAAGTTGCAAGCTCCCCACCAAAACACTTTCGTGAAGCCTTGGGACAAATCGCCAACTTTTTGGGGATTTTGCAATCAGAATGGGCGGGCGCGCAGGCGTTTAGCTCATTTGATACATATCTAGCACCATATATATTCAAGGATAATTTGAGCTCTCTTGAAGTTAAGAAAGCGCTTCGGCAATTTATATATAATTTGAACGTTCCCGCACGATGGGGACAAAGCCCATTTACTAATATTACTTTTGATATTGATGTTCCGCCAGATCTTGCCATTCAAGCACCCACGATAAATTATAATCATTTTTTCGGTGAAGATATTTCTGATGAGCTAAAAAATAGAATTAGGCAAAGAGGAATTAATAATCCTGAAGACCTAACATACGCAGATTTCAAACCTGAAATGGAAATGTTGGTTATAGCATTTTATGAAATAATGACACAAGGTGATGCCAATGGCCAACCTTTTACTTTCCCAATTCCAACCGTTAATATAATGGAGAATTTCAATTGGGGTTCAAAAGTTACGAAGGCTATTTTTGATAATACATCGAAAATCGGCAGTTCATATTTTCAAAATTTCATTGGCAGCCAATATTTATCTGACGAAAATGGCGTAAGAATTAAAAATCCTAACGCATATGAACCCCATGCTGTTCGTTCCATGTGTTGCAGATTGCAACTTGATTTACGGGAATTATTGAAGCGCGGAAATGGCCTGTTTGGCTCAGCTGAAATGACAGGTTCCATTGGAGTTGTAACCCTCAATCTTGCAAGGCTTGGCTATAAATTCAAAGGTGACATAAATGGTCTAAAAAACCAAATTATTGAATTAATGCAAATCGCTAAATCCACGTTGGAGAAGAAGCGCATTTTTATACAGGAAATGTATGACCAAGGTCTCTATCCATATACAAGGCGATATTTACGTAATTTCAACAACCATTTTTCCACGATTGGGATTAATGGAATGAATGAATTATTGCGCAATTTTAGTAATGATGAAATCAACGTGTCAATGCCCGCAGGAATTAAAATTGCGCAAGACATTTTGGATTTAATGCGTGATGAACTTAGAAAGTTTCAAGAACAAACTGGGCATCTTTATAACCTTGAAGCAACCCCAGCAGAGGGGACAACATACAGGTTTGCAAAAGAAGACAAAAAGCGATTTCCCGACATTTTGCAAGCCGGTGAGGCGGCAAATATATATTATACAAATTCAAGCCAGCTTCCCGTAAATCATACTGAAGATCCGTTCGAAGCCTTGCAGTTGCAAGACAATTTGCAGATTAAATATACTGGTGGCACGGTATTGCATTTATATATGAGTGAGAAAATTTCTTCAGGTGAAGCATGTAAGCAGCTTGTTAAAACGGTAATCGAAAATTTTAAATTGCCCTACATTACAATAACCCCAGTGTTTTCAGTATGCCCAACGCATGGATATATTAAAGGAGAAAAAGCACATTGCCCAAAATGTGGCGAAGAGACAAAAGTTTGGACAAGAGTTATGGGGTATCATAGGCCAGTTTCAAGTTTTAATCTTGGCAAAAAAGGTGAGCATAATGAGCGTAAGCATTATGTCGAACCAAATTCAAACTAGGGTTGAAAACTTTGGTGCAAAAGTCATTAAAATTACCAATAGCGAGCATTACGCCTATTACTTTTCAAGATTTTCCAAATCACATTGCGGCGATTATCTGGTTTATGGGTTGTAATATGCGTTGTTCTTACTGCCATAATCCTGATCTGGTTTTAGGTCGATACAAAAGAATTCCTTTCGCCATAGTGGACGATTTTTTAAGAACTCGTATAGGCTTAATACAAGGGGTAGTCATAAGC
>CAZKYS010000238.1:0-2022 GCA_964557085.1 uncultured Caulobacteraceae bacterium | reverse complement strand
TTGCCGCAATTGGGATGAACCCAACACTCGATGGAACACGCCTTCAATATGTTTCTAAGTGGCAATATAATTTGGGTGCGCAATATATTGTACCTATATCAAATAATGTAAAATGGTTTTCGCGCGCTGATTTAAGCTACCAATCTGATCAAAGTGCGGTGCAACCTGCTTTTGCAACTGTTGGTCCTGCAACGCAATTAAACCTTAGAACTGGCTTTGATTTTGAAAAAGCCTCTATACGTTTGTTTGTGAATAATGCGACTAATGAAAAATCTGCTCTATCTGGTGCGTTCACCGGTGATCCAGGCCAAAGATATGATTTTGTTCGCGGCCTATTGGGACAAAGCACACCCGTTGGTATCGCAGCGTTTGAAGCAGTAGTTGTTTCGCGCCCACCTAGAACCTATGGTATTTCAATTAGCCTGAAATATTAATATTAAAATTGATTAAATTAAAAGCCTTGCATAAAAATGTGCAAGGCTTTTAAGCGAGGGCGCAATGAAACGTTCAGAAAAATGGTATCAATCACCTAAATTTGTAATCACAATTTGCATGTTTGTTGCATTGCTTGAAGGCTTTGATATTCAGGCCATAGGAATAGCTGCGCCAAAACTTTTTGCATTATTAAATATTGCGCCGCAAGAAGGTGGAAAAATCTTCTCAAGCGGACAATTGGGGCTTGTTATCGGGTCTATAATTGGTGGGAAATTATGCGACAAGTTTGAAAGATATATTATTTTAATTGCGGCAATAATATTATTTGGCCTTGGTTCTTATGCAACACCCTTTGCAAATAATTTTAATAGTCTACTTATTATACGATTAATCACAGGAATTGGCTTCGGCGCGGCAATGCCAAGCTTGGTTGGTATCGCACAAAGCGTTTCATCGGCAAAAAACCGTGTTAAAAACGTAAGTATTGTAATGGCAGGAATGCCACTTGGCGGGGCAATTGTTGCGGCATTTTCCGCAATTTATTTAAAAAAACTTGGCTGGCAATCAATTTTCTATATTGGCGGAACTTTACCGCTTTTTCTTATTCTTGCCATTTCACAATTTAAAGGTTTGGCGCAAATAAAGACCGATAAAACAGCGTCAAATAACATTATAGAGACATTATTTGGTGGAAATCGCACCTCTATTAGCGTGCTTTTATGGCTTATTTTTATCTTATCATTCAGCCTTGTTTATGTGATGCTTAATTGGCTTCCTATTTTAATGAATATGCGCGGCTTTGATGCGCGAATTGGTCAATTATCATCAATGGTTTTCAATCTTGTTTCCGTTGTTGGAATTGTTATTTTTGGTTTTATTGTTGATAAATATGGGTTTAGAAAGACATTGCCAATTGGATATATTGGCTTGTTAATTGGCATTATTGGCATGGCAATAACCAAAGATGTTACGCCACTTTTAGTAAGTTTTGGAACTATTGGCTTTTGTCTTTTTGGTGTTCAATACGCGCTAACTGGCCTTACACCGAATTTTTATCCGATTGAAGGGCGCGGAATTGCGACAGGCGCGGCAATCTCTGCGGGGCGTTTGGGTTCTATAATTGGGCCATTAATCGCGGGCTATATTATTAAGTCACACTTTGGCGGCGCAAGCGTTCCATATTTCATGATACCAGCATGTATAATTGCCGGTATTTTGACAATATTTTTAATAAGAAAAAATATCATAATTCATGATTAGTTTTTGCGCGCTGCACTAACTTTATCAAAAACCCTTAGGAAGTTTGCGCCCATAAATTTGATAACATCGGCTTCATTCATGCCGCGTCGCAATAATTCTGAAACTACCAAGACTAAATCTACATATTTGGTTACAACTGGTTTGTAATTGGCATCCATATCAGTTCCAATTGAAATTGCATCCAGTCCAACTTTTTGCGCAAGTTCAAATATTCGGTCAACGAAACCGCTAATTGTATTAATTTTTACGCCAGTTGGCCATGCACCAATAATACCGCCGCCCTTTACAATTGCTTGCGCTAATTCATTTGATATGAAACGCGGAAAC
>CAZKYS010000237.1:0-2030 GCA_964557085.1 uncultured Caulobacteraceae bacterium | reverse complement strand
TTTGTTGTGACTTTACCCATTTTGGTAACAACAGCGATTGCTTTTTTATAAGTTTCTTCGGATGTTGCAAGACCACGAATAATCTCAACCAATTTCATAAGTGGTACAGGGTTCATGAAATGAAGGCCCACAAATTTTTCAGGGCGATCAGTTGAAGCGCCAAGGCGGGTAATTGAAATTGATGATGTATTTGATGCGATAATTGCATCTTCTTTTAAATATTGGCACAAATCAGCAAAAATTGCGCGCTTAACTTCTGAATTTTCACTTGCAGCTTCGATTACAAGGTCACACGCACTATGTGCAGAGGTTTCAGTTGCCGTTTTAATACGACCAATTGCATCATCTAATTGTGATTGTGTAATTGTGCCTTTGTTTAATTGGCGGGTCATATTTTTTCTAATTAGGCCAAGCGCTTCATCAAGTTTTGTTGGTGAGATATCGGTCAAAATCACGTTAAAGCCTGCTAATGCAGCAACATGTGCAATACCATTACCCATTTGGCCCGCGCCAATTACACCAATAGTTTCAATGCCCGACATATTTTTACCTTTGTGACTACGCTGTGACTTTATCAAATAAGCGCAAAATAGAAAGTAGGAAATTAGGCTTAAGTAGAAAATTGCGCAAGCAAATTGTGCATTGCAGCATTATTTTTTTAAGTGATTTCGCCAAATTCGGCACAAAGTTTGAAACATAAACCCACATAAGTTGAAAATGTTTCATTTTGGGGCAACCCGCATAGTTTGGAGAATAAAATGGCGACTTCTATCGATCTTCACGTTGGCCGCAGATTGCGCCGCCGTCGTAGGCTTGTTGGCATGACACAACAGCAATTGGCAAATATCGTTGGAATTCGCTTCCAACAAATTCAAAAATATGAATGTGGTGCCAATCGCATCACTGCAAGCCGTTTGTTTGAATTATCGTCTGCTTTATCGGTTCCTGTTCAATATTTTTATGATGGCTTAAATGTTGCCGCAACCAACACACAAATTGCAAATGACCATGATGATATAAGCCCTGATTTATTGCGCCAAAAAGAGACACGTGAATTAATTCGCGCCTATTACCGCCTTTCAGAACGCCCACGCCGCCGCCTTCTTGACCTTGCCAAAGCAATGGAAGAAGACGCAAGTGATGCGGCATAATACTCAACCCAAAAATATGACCCTTCGGGTCAAACCTTTTTGGTTTGGGTTAAGCGGACATAAAAAATCAAAAAGCGTGGTTTTTGCTTTTTTATGACATTATTTTTTTAGTTTACGCTGATAACTGCCCCGCTTATTGCGGGGCTTTTTTTAACATAAATTCAAGCGTTCGCGCATTGACCAGCGTGTTATCATTAATATTGCAACTACGCCAAGGCCAACGGCGAGGCCAATCCAGATTCCGTTTCCGGCCATATTGGCAACAAAGGCAAGGTAGGAACCAACGCCAATTCCAACACCCCAATATCCGATACCTGCGAATATCATTGCCCATTTTGTATCATGAAGACCACGAAGCATACCCGCGCCCACCACTTGTGCGCCATCTGCGATTTGGAAAAGTCCGCCAATTTTTATAAAACCGACCGCAAGGGCAATAACAATCGCGCTATTTTCAACATTCTTATCAATGAATAATTGCGCCAATGGTTTGGCGTAAATGAAGATTAAAAACCCTGTGCTTGACATAAAAAGCATCGCAACAATAAATGCCGACCATCCCGCATAAGAAATTGCGATTTTGTCCTTACGCCCAAATGCATTGCCAACCCGAACCGTTGCCGCCTGTGCAATAGACATTGGAACCATGAATGTCATTGATACTATTTGGATTGCAATTGCATGACCTGCCGCAGATTGGGTGCTTATTAAGCCCATAAGGAAAACTGCGCCTGAAAATACCGAAACTTCAAAACCCCATTGCAATGAAATTGGCGCGCCAATTTTAAGCATTTTAATAATTCGCGCCCAATCAATTCGCCAAAAGTTGCCGAAAATATAATATTTTCGAAATGGTTTTTTTAATGCAACAACCAAAAC
>CAZKYS010000236.1:0-2031 GCA_964557085.1 uncultured Caulobacteraceae bacterium | reverse complement strand
GAATATAATTTCGTATCGCAATATCAGCAAAACCCTCATCCTAAGGGTGGCAATATTATCAAATCCGAGTGGTTGAAATATTATGTTGAAGGCGAACAACCATCAGACTTTGAAAGGATAGTTCAATCTTGGGATACTGCCAACAAAACTGGTGAGACTAATGATTATAGTGTGTGCACAACATGGGGTATCAAAGAAAATCGCGCCTATTTATTACATGTATTACGTCGCAAGCTTGAATACCCTGCACTAAAGCGTACCATAGTCGAACATTCCAAGCACCACAATGCCAAAGTCATACTTATCGAAGATAAGGCATCGGGCACTCAGTTAATTCAAGACTTAAAAGCCGACCAGCTTTATGGCCTAAAAGGTATTCAACGGCCTGCTGGTTGTGACAAAGCCATGCGCCTTGAAGCTGCATCGCTTCCTTTTGAAAACGGGGCGGTCTTACTGCCAAATGAAGCGCAGTGGCTTAAAGATTATGTTGCTGAGCTTACAGGCTATCCCGGCACCAAGCATGACGACCAAGTAGATTCAACCTCGCAATTCATTGAGTGGTTCAAGGAACATGGGCGTGAACCAGGGATTATTACCTTCTATAGAGAGCGGTATGAGGATTTGGTTAGACGTGGCATGGTTTGAACTCTGTTATATCTTCTCTCAAAATACATTCTAGTAAATCGTTTCAGTATAGATTATAGCTTTTTGGAATTTTTTAATCTATCGAACCAGTATGAAAAATTTGATTTTAGAAAAATTCAAAAATTATTGTTTTGTTTTTACCAAAACTAAAAATTCACAATCTCAAATAATTGTCAAATATAATAGAGATGGTTTCGAGCAGATAAATTTATTTCATGTTCATAGTAAAATTGGTCAAATATTTCCAATTAAAATTAGTGAAAATTTCAAATTAGATGATGTAAATATATTATGCACTAATCCCGATATTTCATATTGTATTAGACATTCAAACCTCAATTCAATATTTCAATGGCAAATATATGAACGATTGCGTCGAATTTATCAAAAATATGCAAAGCCTAAATTTGGAAATATAATTAAGGTAGCTAATACTCGCCAATCAGACAGCAATACAAACTTTTTCTCTGATTTATCAATCATTCTTCCTACAAAAAACAATCCACATTTTATCAAGAGATTAGCAGAAGATAATTTTTTCTATTTACTAAAAAATGGTGCTCAAGTTGTTATTGTGGATCACAATTCAACATCACCAGAATTAAAGCCGATATATGATGAATTATCTAAAAATGGTGCAATAATAACATCATATTTGGGAAGCTTTAACTACTCTAAAATGATAAATTTGGGCGCTAAATTATGCCGTAACCCAATAATATGGACATTGAATGATGATGTAGTGATTCAAGATAATCACGATATTCATAAATTAATTAGAGAAATTAAATTAGATATAAATCTAATCCTTTCACCACGCCTTCTTTATGAAGATAAAAGCATACAGCATGCAGGAATATTAACAGGGCAAAGCGGAATATGCGGACATATAGGACGACATTTATCCGAATCTCAAGCTAATCAACTTGATATATTTAAGGCGAACCAAGTTTGGCCTGCAGTAACAGGTGCAGCAATGATGTTTCATAAAAATCTTTTTGATAGATTAAATGGGTTTGATGAAAATTTAGCCGTCGAATATAATGATGTTGATTTTTGTTTGCGCGCCAAGCAATTTGACGCAAAATGCGCGGTAATGAATGACATAAAAATGCTTCATTTAGAATTAGCGACTAGGGGCGACCCTATGAAAGGTCCAAATGCTCTTACTATCATTAGCGACAGAAATATTTTCCTAACAAAATGGCAAAAATATCTTTTTTCATTCGATACTTTCACTGCCAACATTGATAGAAATACAGAAAAAATTGTGTCAAGGTTTCCACCTTTCTAATAAAATTCAGGATATTATATTGTGAAAATAGTTGCCTTCGTTCCAGTGAAAGAAATTTCGGAACGTATAAAAAACAAAAACTTATATATTTT
>CAZKYS010000235.1:0-2038 GCA_964557085.1 uncultured Caulobacteraceae bacterium | reverse complement strand
TGCAATAATTGGTGGCCCACTTTGGGGTATTGCGGCGGCTTTTATAATGGCTGTTACCGCGCATGAATGGGCAAGCCTTGCGAGTGCAAGTAATAAAGTTAGGATTGCTACTATCGTTATTTCTGCAATATGTGGCCTATTTTTTGTAATCGGAAATCCACAAATTCAGTTGATTGCGTGTGTGGTTTTTGCCTCTGCCCTTAGTATTGCAAGTTTAAGGGGCGGGGCTATTGGAATTATTGGCTCAACTTATATTGCTTTATGCGGATATTCATTTGCAAACTTGAGAATGGATCCACAATGGGGTCTTTTATGGATTTTTGGTTTGTTTTCCGTTGTTTGGGCAACCGATAGCTCAGCTTATGCCATTGGTCGTTGGCTAAAAGGGCCAAAACTAATGCCAATTGCAAGCCCTAATAAAACATGGTCTGGCTTTATTGGTGGGATTATTGTTGGCACTTTGGCGGCTGGCCTATATTCAATATTGGTAAATGGTGTTGAAATTTTATTCGGTCATCAAGATTTACCATCTAAATCATTGTTTAGAACCCTAACACCATGGATGGGGGTTGGTTTTATTCTTGCGCTTTCATGTCAAATTGGTGATTTGCTGGAATCATTAGTGAAAAGATTTTTTGGTGTGAAAGACACTTCATCACTTATCCCTGGGCATGGCGGTCTTTTGGATAGGCTTGATGGTCATTTTGCAGTTGCCTTGATGCTACAAATATTTGTGCTCATACCCAAGATTTCGGGGCTTTTGCATTGAGCATTAAAACTATTAGTATTTTGGGATCAACTGGATCAATCGGTTGTTCAACTCTTGATGTTATCGAGCAAACTAATAATAATTATTCTAATAATATTGGTGATTTAAGGTTTGAAATTATCGCCTTAACCGCAAATCGCGCCTATAAACAACTAATAGAGCAGGCAAAAAAATTTAAACCCAAAATGGTTGTTCTGGTTGAAAAAGAACATTGTGATGAAGTCGTCGAAGCGCTCAAGCCACTAGGAATAAAAATTAGTTTTGGTTCAGAGGCATTAATCGAAGCCGCCCAAATGCAATCAGATATGATTATGGCGGCAATTGTTGGTGCAGCAGGACTTGGCCCAACCATCGAAGCTGCAAAGCGTGGGGCAAATATATTGCTTGCAAATAAGGAATGTCTTGTTTGTGCGGGTGATGTTTTTCTTAAAACAGCAAAAGAAAATAATGCCAAAATTTTGCCTGTTGATTCAGAGCATAATGCCATATTTCAGGTTTTACAAAATACCAAAGAAGTTGAAAAATTAATACTGACTGCCTCTGGTGGGCCATTTTTAAATACGCATATTGATAATTTATATGATGTAACACCAGAGCAGGCGGTCGCGCATCCAAATTGGCAAATGGGTAAAAAAATATCGGTTGATTGCGCAAGTCTAATGAATAAAGGTTTGGAATTAATCGAAGCATCAATGCTTTTTAATATGCCAGAAGATAAAATTGATGTTTTGATACATCCACAATCAATAATACATTCAATGGTTTCATATAAGGATGGGTCATTTTTGGCACAATTGGGAACGCCTGATATGCGAATTCCAATTTCATATTGCATGGGGTGGCCCAACAGGCTTCAGATTGAAGGTCAAAGGCTTAATTTGGCGCAAATTAAAAATCTTGAATTCCATGAACCAGACAATAGTCGTTTTCCTGCATTAGGTCTGGCAAGATTGGCAATGCGCCTTGGTGGATCGGCGACAACAATTTTAAACGCCGCCAATGAAGTTGCTGTGAATGAATTTCTGAATTGTAAATTGCCTTTTATGCAAATTCCATCGATAGTAAGCAAGATTTTGGATAAGGCGCAAGGAAATGGTAATATTGTGGCCTTAAACGATTTGAAACAAGTTTTTAATGCGGACGAATGGGCACGCGCCAAAACTTTAGAAGAATTGTCCAAATAAACAGAACAGGGTTTTTTATGAGTACGGTATTAGATTTCCTATTAGGGGCGACATCCTTTATTTTTGTGTTGTCCATTGTGGTTTT
>CAZKYS010000234.1:0-2053 GCA_964557085.1 uncultured Caulobacteraceae bacterium | reverse complement strand
TGTTGTAGAGATTGAATCGGTTTCAACTGGCTCTCTATCATTGGATATTGCATTGGGTATTGGCGGCTTGCCGCGCGGCCGTATCATTGAGATTTATGGCCCTGAAAGCTCTGGTAAAACCACTTTAGCTCTTCATTGCATTGCCGAAGCGCAAAAAAAAATGGCGGTGTTTGTGCCTTTGTTGATGCCGAACACGCACTTGACCCTGTTTATGCGCGCAAATTGGGCGTTGATTTGGGTGATTTATTGATTTCACAGCCAGATACTGGTGAGCAGGCATTGGAAATAACCGATACTTTGGTTCGCTCTGGTGCGGTTGATGTTTTGGTGGTTGATTCCGTTGCCGCTTTAACACCAAAGGCAGAGATTGAAGGCGATATGGGCGATAGTTTGCCAGGTCTTCAAGCACGCCTTATGTCACAGGCTTTGCGTAAATTAACCGCATCAATCGCGCGTTCAAATACTTTGGTTATTTTCATCAACCAAATTCGTATGAAAATTGGTGTTATGTTTGGTTCACCTGAAACCACAACTGGCGGTAATGCGTTGAAATTCTACGCATCAGTTCGCCTTGATATTCGCCGAATTGGTGCAATCAAAGAAAAAGAAGATGTTGTTGGCAACCAAACCCGCGTTAAAGTGGTCAAAAACAAAGTTGCACCGCCATTCAAACAAGTTGAATTTGATATTCTATACGGCGAAGGCATTTCCAAAGTTGGCGAATTAATCGATCTAGGCGTTAAAGCGGGTATAGTTGAAAAATCAGGCTCTTGGTATTCTTATGATAGCCAAAGAATTGGGCAAGGCCGTGAAAATGCACGCCAATTCTTAAAAGCAAACCCTGATTTGGCAAATGAAATTGAGGATAAAATCCGTAAAAATTCTGGCCTTATTGCCGATGCATTGGCAGGCGATAAGGGCGATTTCGAAGACGACGCAGAATAATTTTATATAGTCTTTCAAAACTTGTTTTTGCTTTCACCCCGCATCAATTGCCCCTGATGCGGGGTGATTGCGTTTCAATCATAAAAACCTATTTTCTGTTGAAAAATACGTTTTTATGCGGCGAAAATGGTGTATTTTGAGAACCGAAGCGCAGCATACTTAAGTATGTGAGCAAAGGGCGCGCAAAAATATGCCATTTGCAGCCTGTAAAAATGAATTTGTCAGCAGAAAATACAAAAATATTGAATATTTATGCGCTTTTACTGTGAAACTTTTATTCACCATCTTGCCTTAGAAATTTGGGTAATTAATAGGTTAAATGCGCATTTAAAACGCAAGTGGGAATAAAAATGGCTAGTGTAAACGACATAAGAAAAACTTTTTTGGAATTTTTTGGCAAAAATGGGCATAATATTACTGCCTCTTCACCACTTGTTCCGCAAAATGACCCAACATTAATGTTTACAAATGCGGGCATGGTTCCATTTAAAAATATTTTCACAGGGCAAGAGACTGCGCCAAATCCGCCACGCGCCACTTCAAGTCAAAAATGCGTTCGTGCGGGCGGCAAACATAATGATTTGGACAATGTTGGCTATACTGCACGCCATCACACATTTTTTGAAATGTTGGGTAATTTCTCATTTGGCGATTATTTCAAAGAAGATGCAATCAAATATGCATGGGATTTAATAACCAAAGAATATAACCTAAACCCTGCCAAATTGCTTGTAACCGTTTATCACACTGATGATGAAGCTGCATCACTTTGGAAAAAAATTGCGGGCTTTAGTGATGATAGAATAATACGCATCCCAACATCTGATAATTTTTGGTCAATGGGTGATACTGGCCCATGCGGTCCGTGTTCGGAAATTTTCTATGATCACGGCGAACATATTTGGGGCGGCCCGCCGGGGTCACCTGAAGAAGATGGCGACAGATTCATTGAAATCTGGAACCTTGTTTTCATGCAATTCGAAAAACACGCCGATGGCAGCCAAACCAGCCTTCCAAAACCATCAATAGATACGGGCATGGGTTTGGAACGTATTTCGGCGGTTCTTCAGGGTGTGCATGATAATTATGACATTGATTTATTCAAAAC
>CAZKYS010000233.1:0-2070 GCA_964557085.1 uncultured Caulobacteraceae bacterium | reverse complement strand
GTGGAATTTTAAACCCCCAAACTAAGGCCAAATATATCGAAATTCTAAACCAATTAATCAAAGATGGCGCGCAATGTATAATCCTTGGCTGCACCGAAATTCCGCTTTTAATCACGCAAGAAGATTTTGATATTGAGGTTTTTGACACAACAAAAGTTCATGCAAATGCGGCGGCTGATTTTGCCTTATCATAAAATCATGCGGGATTTGGCGTGTTGATTTTTTAGCTTGGTTGTGGCTTGTAATAGCTATGACACAACATCCACACGAAATTGGCCCCGATTCGCTTCTTACCCTTATTGATGGTTCGGGTTATATTTTTCGTGCCTTTTATGGAATACCGAAATTAAACCGCAAATCTGATGGTTTACCCGTTAATGCGGTTTCGGGTTTTTGCAATATGTTGTTCAAATTTTTGGCGGATGGCAAAAGTTCGGATGATCAACCAACCCATTTGGCGGTAATATTTGACGCAAGTTCAAAAACTTTCCGCAATGAAATCTATCCCGAATATAAGGCACAGCGCCCACCCGCGCCCGAAGATTTAGTGCCACAATTCCCCCTTATCCGCGAGGCGACAATGGCCTTTGGCGTGCCATCCATTGAAATGCTTGGCTATGAGGCCGATGATTTAATTGCAACCTATGCCCGACTTGCAACCCAAAAAGGCGCGCGCGTTCGCATCGTTTCATCCGATAAGGATTTGATGCAATTAATGTGCGATAAAATCGCCCTTTATGACCCAATGAAGGATAAGCCATTGGGTCTTGATGAAGTAATGGCAAAATTTGGCGTTACGCCCGATAAAGTTATTGATATTCAGGCTTTGGCGGGTGATTCATCCGATAATGTGCCGGGTGCGCCGGGGATTGGCCCAAAAACTGCCGCCGAATTAATCAATCAATATGGTACACTTGAAGAATTACTTGACCGCGCCGATGAGATTAAACAGCCAAAACGCCGTGACACTTTAATTAATTTTCGCGAACAAATCGAAATTTCAAAACGCCTTGTAACCCTAAAAGATGATGTGCCAGATATTGTGCCAATTGATGATTTCAGGGTGCGCGAACCAGATGCCAAAGAGCTTTTGGGCTTCCTTGAAAAAATGGAGTTTAGCACATTAAGCCGCCGCGTTCGCGCCCATTTGGGAACCGAAGGCCATATCGCCGATCAAGCCGAAACGGGCGCAATTTCACAAATCCACGCCCCCGACACTGGCGCAATCACACATATTGAACATCAAAAGCCCGAACCAATTGATTATTCAAAATTCGAAACCATAAAAGATGCAAATCGCCTTAAAGAAATTTTGACAATCGCCAAGGATAATGGATTTTTAGTAATTGATACCGAAACCATCGGCCTTGATTCAATCACTGGCCCGCTTGCAGGGGTTTGCCTTAATGTGGGGCAGGATAAATCATTTTACCTTCCATTAGGCCACACAAGCGATGAAGGCCTTTTTGCCGAACGCGTGATTGACCAAATGGATTTAAAAGAAGCCTTGGCAATTTTAAAACCAATTTTATGCGACCCAAGCGTCTTAAAAATCGGGCATAATTTAAAATATGACTTATCGGTTTTGGCACAGCATGGCATTGAAGTAACACCTATCGAAGACACAATGCTTTTGAGTTTTTGCCTTGATGCGGGTAAAAATGGGCATGGCATGGATGAATTGGCATTACACCACCTTCACCACCGCGCCATCGCGTTCAAAGATGTTTGCGGCACGGGCAAAAGCCAAATTACATTTGATAAAGTGGCAATTAATGATGCCACCAAATATGCCGCCGAAGATGCCGAAATCACCTATCGTTTTTGGAAACTTTTAAAACCGCGCCTTGTTCACGAACGTGTGACAACAATTTACGAAACCATCGAACGCCCATTAATCGCCCCAATCGCACAAATGGAGCAAAATGGTATTAAGGTTGATGTTCAAGAATTAAACATTCTTTCCAATGATTTTGGTCAAAGAATGGCGGCATATGAAACACGCGCCGAAGAATTGGCGGGTGAAAAATTCAATATCGCCAGCCCTAAGCAAATTGGTGAAATCTTCTT
>CAZKYS010000232.1:0-2083 GCA_964557085.1 uncultured Caulobacteraceae bacterium | reverse complement strand
CAAACCCCTTATTCAGTAAATATCAATGTCAAAGAAAAATTTGACCAAGATAGTGATTCATTATCGCTGTCAGCGAATTATAATTTTGCCAATGGTTTTAAATTAACCTCTATTACTGGTTGGGCAAAATCATCGGATAAATCTTTGGTTGACCGCGATTTGACGCCAGTAAACGTATCAACACAATCCATCCTTTATGATGTTGAAGATTTATCACAAGAAATTCGTTTAACATCGCCAGCAATTGGAAAATTTGATTATCTTATTGGAACCCATTTCTTGCGCTCACATGTTGTGAATAAGGATACTTATCCATTATTTGGCGCGGCATGGCTTGCAAATATTGGTTTCCCGCCAATTTTGCCAGATGTTTTAGATGGCCAAACCCGTGACTTTACAACAAAATCTGCGGCTATATTTGCGCATGCTAATTATCGCTTTACTGATAAATTTTCAGTTTTTGGCGGGCTTCGTTATTCTGATGTAAAAAAAGACATTAATCATTCGACTTATGGTGAAGTCTTTGGCGCATTTGGCTTTATTTCGGCAAATAGGCAAGGAAAAACCGATGATGGTGCATATTCATGGACTGTGGGTGCAAAATACGCATTAAATGATGCGGTAAAAACTTATTTTACAATCGCTAATGGTTTTAGAAGCTCATCAATCAAAGATGATTTTATCACCGCAAGTGATTTATTAGTGCCACAAGGTTTTGCCACCAAGCCTGAATATGTAACCAATTATGAAACCGGCGTGAAAATCCGTTCAACTGATGGGCGTTTGAATGCGAATTTGGCTATTTTCTACATGGATTATAAAGATATTCAGGTATCAATTGCGGTGCCACCTTTATTATTCGTTCGCCAATTAGTGAATGCAGGTAAAGCGCATATGACAGGCTTTGAATCAGATGCAAGTTTTGCATTAACTAAAAACCTTACACTTTCAGGCTCACTTGGTTATCTTGAAACTAATTATGATGAATTTGATTTATCGCCAGCATTAGTTGGACATGGTTTTGGAAATTCACCAGATTGGACCGCATCAATTGCGCTTGATTATCGCCGTAATATTGCGGGCTATGGAAAATTAATGATGCATATTGATAGTTCAGTTATGACTGTTCCAAGTGATTTTGCACCAAATCGTGCTGCGCTTGAATTAGGTGGGTTTGGCACAATGAATGGTTCAATTGGGCTTGAAACCGACAATAAGAAATGGAATATCTCATTATGGGGTAAAAACCTTTTGGATAAGCATGATACAACAGGCACAACAATTTGGGGTGCAGGTTTAGGGCTTAACCAACATAGTGTATATATTTACCAAGATCCAAAAACTTATGGTTTGACGGTTAAATATCGTTTCTAATATTTGAATTATGAAATCAATTGAAAAGGCAATAAGGGGTTTGAATGTCCCAGCTTGAAAGACAAAACCCCTTATTGCCCCTAATGCAGGATTTGGAAAATCCAAAAACACGTTTGGATGAATATATAGGGAAATGGGCCAATGAAAAGCCAAATGAAATTGCCGCCATTTGTAATGACATCTCAATTGATTATAAAAAACTTGATAGCCAAATCAACAAGTTTGCAAATTATCTTTATAGCATTGGCCTAAGAGATAATGATATAATTGCGGTATTAATCGCACCATCAATTGAGTTTTTGATTATTTTTATGGCCTGTTCACGGCTTGGGCTTTGTTGGCTTGGGTTAAATCCAAAATATACTGCCGCCGAGCTGGAATATGTAATAAAGGATGCAAATCCAAAATTAATTTTGGCAAAAAAACAAATCGGTAAGTTGGATTATAAAGATTTATTTGCCGATATAATTAAATACCAAGATTTAAATAATTCAGGCTTTGAGTGGCTTGATAATATTTTTTGTGATAATTTTTCTGAAAATATTGATTTCCCAAAGCCAATAAATTCAATTGCCGCCTTGGTTTATACTTCTGGCACTACTGGTAATCCAAAAGCTGCAAAACTTAGTCATAAATCTTTGATAAATGCGGCAAATACACGTGCGAAAGTATGGGATATAAGCCCGTTTATAACCATTAATAATGTGCC
>CAZKYS010000231.1:0-2147 GCA_964557085.1 uncultured Caulobacteraceae bacterium | reverse complement strand
GGGCGCGGTGCATATTATGGAAATTTGCATATTTCAAATGGTAAAATTGATTGTGTTGGAAAATGTAAATCAAAGAAAGGTGATGAAATAATCAATGCCAATGGCCTTGTTCTTGCGCCTGGTTTTATTGACACACATAGCCACCATGATAGGCATATTGATGCCCATCCCGATGCACTACCTGAAATAAGCCAAGGTGTTACAAGTATTGTTGTCGGTGAAGATGGTGATAGTGCGCTTCCGCTTTCAAAATTTTTTGACGCGCGAAAGACAAACCCCTCGGCGGTGAATTTTGCGTCTTATGTGGGTCATGGAACCATTCGCGGCGCGGTGATGGGTAAAGATTATAAAAGACCAGCTAATGCTGATGAAATAAGCAAAATGGAAAAAGTGCTTGAAAGCGCAATGAAAGAAGGTGCACTCGGGCTTTCAACTGGTCTTGAATATGACCCCGGGATTTATTCAACCCATGAAGAAGTTGTGGCATTGGCAAAAGTGGCGGCAAAATATAATGGGCGTTACATAAGCCATATGCGCTCCGAAGATATCGCACTTGATGAAGCAATTGATGAAGTTATCGACATTGGCAAAAAAGCAAATATCCCCGTTCAAATATCCCATTTGAAAATTGCAATGGTCGATAAATGGGGGCAGGCCGATAAAATAATTGCCAAATTAGACAAAGCGCGCGCCCAAGGGATTAATATTTCTGCCGATATTTATCCATATACTTATTGGCAATCAAGTCTTGATGTATTGCTGCCAGAGCGTGACTTTAAAGACCGTAAGGCCGCCGAATTCGCGCTTACACATCTTGCCAAAGCTGATGGTTTGATAATTACAAACTTCCCGCCCGACCAATCTTATATTGGGAAATCTGTTGCCGATATTGCAAAATTACGTGGCAAGGATGAAGTAACAACATTCCTTGATTTAAACATTGAGGCGGCAGATATGGGCAAAGGTTCGGGCGTTATGGGAAGTGCCATGGCGCAAGATGATGTTGAAAAACTAATTCTTTGGAAGCATTCAAATATATGTTCAGATGGGCGAATAATTGACATGCATCCACGCGGCGCAGGTTCTTTTGCCCGAACAATTGCATGGTTAGTTCGTGATAGAAAATCACTTTCGCTTGAAACGGCCGTCTATAAAATGACGGGTCTTGCGGCAAAGAATATGGGCTTTGATGACCGTGGTATTATTGCAAAAAATAAAGTCGCGGATTTGGTATTATTTGATGCAAAAACCATTCAAGATAATGCGACATTTAAAAACCCATCGGCGATTGCCACTGGTGTTAAAATAACATGGGTAAATGGTATCGCCGTTTTTAAAGACGGCAAAGCAACGGGCAAAATGGCGGGTAAAATTATCCTGCGCGCTAATAACAAAAACTAAAAAGAGAATATAATGCAAGCACCTTTTTTATTATTTCTTGGCGATGCCCCGGACGCAAGTTGGGCAAAAACGGCATCTGGTTTGGCACAATGGCGCGCAAAAGATTGCTATGGTCAATATAGATTGCCAAATTGCGGCGCAGATCTTGGCTTGCCCGATATTGATTTTGAACATGCAATTGCAAAAGGCGTGAAAACAATGGTGATTGGCATCGCCAATGATGGCGGCTTTATCGCACCAAATTGGATACCGCACATCATATTGGCACTTAAATCTGGCCTTAATATTGCAGCAGGTTTGCACGAAAGATTAGAAGATAATGCGCAAATCGCCGCAATTGCAAAAGAAAACAATAAAGAGCTTTTTGATTTACGCCGTCCAAATATAAAATTTGGAACTGGAACTGGTATAAAAAGAAGTGGAAAGCGTCTTTTGACTGTGGGAACTGATTGTGCAGTGGGAAAAAAATATACCGCTTTATCAATTGAAAAAGAAATGCTTGCGCGAAATTTAAACGCCACATTTTGCCCAACAGGTCAAACGGGCATAATGATTACAGGGCGTGGAATTGCAATTGATTCAGTTGTCGCAGATTTTATCGCAGGTGCCGCAGAATGGCTTTCACCCCCAGCGCAAGATAATCATTGGCATATTGTTGAAGGGCAGGGGGCATTGCTTCACCCTGCTTATGCGGGGGTGACATTGGGGCTTGTTCACGGTTCGCAACCCGATGCGATTGTTGTTTG
>CAZKYS010000230.1:0-2165 GCA_964557085.1 uncultured Caulobacteraceae bacterium | reverse complement strand
ATGCGGCTTTAAAGCTAAAATCGCAGATAATTAATAATGCCACAACATTTTTTACAAATTTATGGCTTTATTTCCAAATTAATGCACCTGAAATAACAAGAAAAGAAAAAAATAGAATTATTTTGTTTGCGCCGTTTTTATTCGGGTGTGGCGCCGCCATCGCAATAAGCTTTTATTCTTTATCGCCAATAAATAATGCGATTTATTTTGCATTTGTGTTATTCGCAATTTTAGTCATTTTGATGATTAATTCAAATAAATCAAATTCGATAAGGTTACATTCGCTTATCTTATTTGTTTTTATGTTATTGATTGCAGATTGTGGTTTTATAAGTGCAAAATTACGCATCAAACAAGTAGAAGCGCCAATTTTAAGTGGCATTTTATATGATACAAAAATATCAGGTGAGATAATTTCAATAAATCGTTCAACTTATGGGGCGCAGCGGGCAAAAATAAAAATTAAATCAATTGAAAGTCTCAAAAACAATGATTTACCAAAATATGCGCGTATAAATCTTGAAGGCCTTAAATATGATGATATTGGCAAAAATCTTGAATGTAATGCATTTTTAGCACCGCCATCAAATAAGGTTTTGCCTAATTCTTACGATTTTCGAATGTGGGCATATTTCGCGCAAATTGGCGTGATAGGAAGATGTAAGGGTGATTTTAAAGTTTCAAATACGGGCGATGAAAATTTCAAAAATAATATAATTGGGCATTTATCATATTTAAGAAGCATGAAAGCTGCCCAAATTACGCAAAACCGCGTTGGTGGCGGGGCAGGTTTTCTTGCGGCAATTGCAACGGGTGATAGATCATATTTATCACAAGAAGACACGCAAAACCTTCAAACTTCTGGCCTTGCGCATATCATTTCTGTTTCTGGGCTTCATGTTGGTTTGTTGGGGGGGCATACTTTTTATTGTATTTCGAAAATTCCTTTCATTATTTCCAATTATTGCACTTAAATTAGATACAAAAAAAATCGCCGCAATTATAAGTTTTGCCTTCGTCACACTTTATACTTTTTTTACAGGGGCCGAAGCGCCAGCATTACGTTCAATGATAATGTTCGGTGCCGCTACTATTGCAATACTTATTAATCGGCGCGCAATTTCAATGCGTGGCCTTGCGATTGCGGCGCTATTTTTGCTTGCGTGGCATCCAGAAAATTCTTTGGATTCAGGCTTTTTAATGAGTTTTTTGGCAACTATGGCTTTGGTAAGTTTATGGGAATATTGGCAAAAATCGGATATTCCAAAGCAAAGAAATTGGTTTGAAAAGATTATTTTCTGGCTAATTGGTGCGATATTAACAAGCCTTGTTGCTGGTATCGCAACAATTCCCATCGCCCTTTATAATTTTCAAAGCATGAATACTTATGGGCTTATAACCAATGTAATAAGTGCGCCGTTGAACGATTTTATTATCGCGCCAAGTGCGATAATTGGCGTAAGTTTTCAAGGCACAATGTTCGGTGATTGGTTTTTAAATGTTGCAGTTTGGGGATTGCAAAAAGTTTTAGATATTGCAGGTTTTTTTGCAAATTTACCTAATTCAACGACATATATTCATGGTTTTGATGAAGTCTGCACATTTTTATGTGTTTTTACGATTATTTGGTTTTGTTTTTTAAACTCAAAAATTAGATATTTTGCAATTATTCCAATTTTGGCTTCAATTGTTATTTGGGCAAATGCGCCAAAAAATGAAGCATATTTTAGTGCAGATGGCGCGGCAATGCTTAATCTACAAGATTCGAAACTATGTTTTTTGAAAAATGGGAAATTTAGCGCGCGCCAATTAATAAACCTAAGCCAGATAGATAAAGCATCAAAGGTATATAAAATTGATGAAATTTCACAATCATATTCAAGGCCATGTTCAATCGGCAATGGCGATTGGGAGGCACATTTTTTAACCACAGGAAAGTCAGTAAAGAAAAATGATTATACAAAAAATATTATATCAATTTTGCTACGTGGTAAAAATTATATAATTGACATAGACCACACACCAAATGGCGCAATTTTGAAAAGAAAAAATGATAAATTATTCATTGATTCAAGTTTCAAAATCACACCTTGGAGTGAGGTTTCAAAATTACCAATTAATGCAGATATAATTGAGTAAATGCTAATAACGGCGATAAAGCGAAA
>CAZKYS010000229.1:0-2176 GCA_964557085.1 uncultured Caulobacteraceae bacterium | reverse complement strand
AAAATGGGTAAAATGGTTGCTGCTGAATTTGGTCAAATTCATCCAAAAATTGCCAAAATCTTGGGCGTTTCGCAAGATATTTATGGTTTTGAAATCTTCATTGATACATTGCCAAAAGCAAAACAAAAGCCAAGCAAAGCGCGCGCAAAATTAGAGCTTTCACCATTCATGCCTTTGGCACGCGATTTTGCCTTTATCATTGAAAAGGATAAAAATACCGCCGATTTGGTTCGTGCCGTGCAAAATGCTGATAAGAATTTAATCAAAAACGTAAATGTTTTCGATGTCTATTCTGGCAAAGGCGTTGAGGATGGGAAGGTTTCAATTGCGCTTGAAGTTGTGATTGCACCACAAAATGCAACCCTAAATGATGCCGATATTGACGCCATAAGCCAAAAAATCCTTGCGGCGGCGACTAAACAAGGCGCGGTTCTAAGGGCTTAATTAATCTAGCCTTTGATAGCAGCAAGGCCAAGGGCGGTTGCGCCTAATGGCCCTGCTTTATCGCCTAATTTAGGTGGAATTATCATTTCACCCAAAGCGGTGATATCAAGGCCATTTATATAATTACCAAGTTTATCATTGATATTATTGTGAATTTTTTGAAAGAAATATTCTTTATCTTGCATAACGCCGCCGCCAATTAATATTTTTTGCGGACTTGCAACATAGATAAGATTTACCAAAAATTCGGCGATTTCATCGGCCAATATTTCCCAAATTGGATCTTCTGCCATTAATTCTTCAGCAGGTTTTCCAGTGCGCGCCTTTATTGCAGGGCCGCAAACCAACCCCTCTATACAATCGTCATGAAAAGGGCATGCGCCGTTGAAATCTATTTGATGGTTGCGCCTAATGCGCATATGCCCCATTTCAGGATGCATAAAGCCATGAAGTGGCACGCCTTTATGAACAATTCCACCGCCTAAACCTGTGCCAATGGTTACATAAATCGAAGTATCGCAATTTTGACCTGCACCCCAATAATATTCTGCTAAACCTGCACCATTAACATCAGTGTCAAAACCAATCGGCCCGTCAAACCATTTTTTTACCGAACCAACAATATCAGTATTTGACCATTTTGGTTTTGGTGTTGCGGTAATATAGCCATATTGATTTGATGATTTATCAAGGCAAACGGGGCCAAAACTTGCGATACCAATTGCTTTAAAGTCATATTTTTCACGCGCTTTTTTAAGCCAATTTGAAACAGGTTCTAAAACTTCATCTGGTGATGTGCTTGGAATACGAAATTCATCTAAAATCTGCGTTCCTCGTGCAATAAGTGCAATGGTTTTTGTGCCACCTAATTCAATACCAGCGATTAATTGATTTGCGTTTTCCATTTATCGAACCCCTAATGCACAGGCATTTATTTTTGCATTTATTGGTGAAAGACATTCAATTTTAAATTTAGGTGAATTTACGTAAAACACCTCGCTAAAAACTATAAGGCCATCATCGAAGAATAATTCTATTGAACAAGTATCAATTATAAATTGGATTTTTAAATTATCGCAATCAATAATTCTTTTTGCTTGCTGCTTTGTGCCAAATTCTGGCCTTTGTGATAGATGCCCGCTTTTACTTCTATCGATGAAAAGCGAAACATTTTGGGCTTCATAGCCAAAGGTGATTTGTTCACCATCTTCAAAATTTAGTGCAAAAATTGCATCCTTATTGGCAAGTTTCTTAACTTCAATAAAAAATTCATGAGCATTTTTTTCGATATTTTTATATGTATTAAGTGCCACCGCCGATTTATCAATGTTTTCAATTTCATTTATTGGATTTTGAACAATATGATATGAATTTTCAACTTTCTTAAGCGAAACCACACGCGGCAATGTCATTACACCGCGCCATGGTGCGGTTGGTGTATCTTTGCAATAATGGTGCGAATTCATCCAGCCAAGCCAAATTCTACGACCATCATTTTTTGGAACATCGGACCATGACATTGAGGCATAAAAATCATGCCCATAATCAGCGCGTTGCCAGATGAATTTGCCGTTTTCATCCTTATCACAAATGAAATTCTTGCCATCAAAATCGCCAATGAAAATTTGCGCCATTGAATATCTTTCAAACTCGCGCTCGAAAATATCAACTTTTAAAACCCATTTTATTTCATCTGTTTCTTCAACTTTTAATGCAAATAAATCGGGGCATT
>CAZKYS010000228.1:0-2192 GCA_964557085.1 uncultured Caulobacteraceae bacterium | reverse complement strand
TTGTAATAAACGGGAAGTATTGGCTTTCCACTTTCATCTTTGTCTAAAATTGCCGCAACAAATTTTTCTTGTTCACGGCTGAGATATATCTCAGCTGAAATGATTTGCGCTTCTGTACCAACTCCGCCATGTCTGCTGTCGGATTTATCTGAATATTTCTTGTCAACCACCATTAAGACTTTGGTAATTTCAGGATTTGCAACCATTTGCTCCATGAATGAGACTGCGTCCTGCCCTTGTTTTAAATCCCATTTATCTATTTTGACATCCACCCCAGAACGTGTCAACTCTTCTGCCAAAGTAATGACCCAATTTATATGTTCGTCATTCGTCCAACTGTAAGAAATAAATAGCTTGGGGGCATCAACAATATTTTGCAATTTCGTTACTTTCATCATTAATACTTAAGAACTTTTCCATTTTCACTTCTGACTAAATTGATTTTCAAAAATGTGCTGTGTAAAATTCTTCAATTATTAATACAAAAATGTCAAGTAACGTCGATGACCCAAAATAAACCCATCCTTTCCGCCGCTGACCGCGCTGCCATGCCATCAACCGCCCCCGCCCCAGCGATTGTGCTTGTTAAGCCGCAGATGGGGGAGAATATTGGGGCGGCTTGTCGGGCGATGGCGAATTTTGGGCTTGGGGAATTGCATATTGTAAACCCGCGCGATGGTTGGCCCAATGAAAAGGCTACTGCGGTTGCCGCAAGTGCAACTTGGGTTGTTGAGAATGCGCAAATTCATGCCACAACCAATGATGCATTGGCGGATAAGACAATTGTTTTTGCAACCTCTGGAACGCCGCGCCAATTGGATAAGCCACTTATTTCCCCGCAGCAAGCGATTGAATTAATCGCGCAGGCAATGTTGAAGGGCGAAAAACCCGTTGTTTTATTTGGCAATGAACGTTTGGGGCTTGACCAAATTGATTTGGTGTCGGCTGATTATATAATTACCTATCCAACCGATTTTCGCTGCCCAAGTTTGAATTTGGCACAAAGTGTTGCGATTTTTTGCTATTTATGGGCAATCCGTGATGGCGATAGAATGCCAGAAGGTTGGGATATTGAAAACCAAGAAATCGCGCCGCGCAAATATTTTGATAATTTATTTGATTTTTTAATCGCCGAACTTGATGAATGTGGTTTTTTCTGGCCCCAAGATAGGCGCGAAAATATGATTGAAAACCTTCGTGCATCATTGGTTCGCGCAAGGTTTTCAGAAAGTGAAATAAACCTATTTCGCGGCGCCATGCGCGTAATCACCGAGGGGCCAAGGCGGCGCTTTATTGAATCAGAAAACGAAAAAGCGCGTAAAAGAATTATTGACTTTATCGCGCAAAATTATGACGGCTGGCAAATTAAAGATATAGTGATTGAGAAAAAGCGGGCAATTTGCATTATAATAAAAGATAATGAAACCAACGCCATATCGCTTGAAATTAATGATAAAATTAAAATAGCGCCGCATTAAAACGGCGCTATTCATTTATCCAAATTTTGCGTTTGCATATATGTTCTTGGGCCGCGCCTTGAACTTAATTTTTTCACGCATAAAGTCACGCATTGGTTTTTCAACAATTGCGTTCAATATTGCCGCGCCAATGAATGTTCCAATCATACCCAAACCAAAACTTATAAAGCCATGAAATTGGGCGTCTAATTGTGGCATCAAATAACCAACAATACGACTGGTAACAATATCAACGGGCAAATGTATCATATACATTGCAAAGCTTATTTCACCTAAATAAACAAATGTTTTGGTCGCAATAACTTCTTGCCCTTTAGTTTTTGAGCTTTCAGCAAGTAAGAACACAATCGCAAGCAATAAAGGCCATACAAAATGTGGATGAATCCCATCAATTGTAACAATTAGCAAAGCGATAATTGCAAATACAAGAACAGGGCGCGCAAGTTTCGGGTCAAAAAGGCCGCGACGCCCAATTTGCCACAACATCATCCCCGCCATAAATGATGGAATAATACGAAGCGCCCCGCCCTGCCACGTCATATCAGTATATTCAATGCCATAAGAAGCGAAGAAGAATGATGCCGAATAAAACATCGCAACCACAAGTGCCAAACCCAATAAAGGGCGTTTTCCAAAGCAATCAACAACCGCAAATGTAAGCGGGAATGTAAGATAGGCAAACCATTCAGCAGATATAGACCATGACGGGAAGTT
>CAZKYS010000227.1:0-2201 GCA_964557085.1 uncultured Caulobacteraceae bacterium | reverse complement strand
GAATGGCATAAAAAAGACCTTGAACCACGGCAGATAGTTCAAAATATTGTTGACCTTGGTTATGGCGCAATGCCGTTTCAATCGCAAAATGCCGATGCGCAAAAAGATAAGGATGCCCGCGAATTATTGCTTGCCATGACTGTGGCGGGTGTTGCCAGTATGTTGGTAATGATGTTTTCCGAACCAATTTGGATTGCCAATAAATATGGTGAAATGGGAACGGGAACACGAACTCTATTTCATTGGCTTTCGGCATTAATCGCACTTCCTGCGGGGGCTTATGCTGGGCGCCCATTCTTTAAAAGTGCGTGGGCGGCGCTTTCAAAAGGTCATGCCAATATGGATGTGCCAATCTCTTTGGCGATTATTCTTACGGCATTTCTAAGTCTTTATTCTACCGCAAATCGTGGTCAGCATGCGTTTTTTGACGCCATTGTTATGCTTGAATTCTTCTTGCTTATTGGGCGCTATCTTGATCATAGATTACGCCAACGTTCACGTATAGCCGCACAAGAATTATTGGCATTACAAGCGGTAACTGCACAGCGTTTGAATGCAGATGGAACAACAACATCGGTTGCCGTGAGCAATATTGAAACTGGTGATACTTTAATAATCTTACCAGGGGATAGATTTCCCGTTGATGGCATTGTGATTGATGGCACAACACAGGGTGATTTTTCAATGATAACGGGCGAAACCGCGCCAGTTTTAATCGGCGAAGGGACTGAAATTCGTGCCGGCGTTTTGAATATTTCAGGCCGAATTACATATAAAGCCACCAAACGTTCCGATGATAGTTTCCTTTCAGAAATTGCACGCCTAATTGAGGCGGGGGAACAATCAAAAAGCAAATATGTTCGCCTTGCAGATAAAGCAGCAAGTGCCTATGTGCCTGTTGTGCACGGTGCAGCATTAATAACTTTTATTGGTTGGTTAATCACAGGCGCAGGCTTTGAAAAAGCGATATGGAATGCGTGTTCGGTTTTGATTATTACATGTCCTTGTGCGCTTGGTTTGGCGGTTCCTGCGGTTCAAGTTGTGGCATCTGGGCGTTTGTTTAAATCGGGCATTTTGGTCAAATCAGGCGACGCTTTAGAGCGTTTGGCAAATGTAACCAATATTGTTTTTGATAAAACTGGCGTTCTAACATTGGGGCAACCGCATCTTGTTAATCAAAGTGAAATTTCACAAGCTGATTTGGCGAATGCCGCGCTTCTTGCACGTGCATCACGCCACCCACTTGCACGCGCAATTGCCCGCCTTGCTGGCCCTGGCAAAAGTGTGAAATCTGCCAATGAAGTTCCTGGTTTTGGTATCGAGGGCGAAATAGAAGGCAAGAAGGCACGTATGGGCCGCGCCGAATGGGTTGGTGCAAAAATCGATGAACAATCTGAAACCGAACTTTGGTTTAAAATTGGCGAAGAAAAACCAATCTGCTTCAAGTTTGAAGATACTTTACGCAAAGATACGCCAAAAACCGTAAAAGCCCTTAAAGACATGGGTTTTGAAGTTGAAATTCTTTCTGGTGATAGAAATATTGCGGTTGAAAAAGCGGCAAAAGAAGCCGGTATTGAAAATTATCGTGCCCAATTATCGCCATTTGATAAAGCTGCAAGACTTGATGAATTAAAGGCGCAGGGTAAAAACGCCCTTATGGTTGGCGATGGTTTAAATGATGCCCCAAGTCTTGCCAAAGCATTTGTTTCGATTGCCCCGGCGGCGGCGGCGGATGCCTCGCAATCGGCCTCTGACCTTGTATTCCAAGGTGATGAATTGGGTGCGGTTTTAGAGGCTATTAAAGTTGGCAAACTTGCGAAGGCAAGGGTTTTGGAGAATTTTTATTTCTCTGCTGCCTATAATTTGATTACTGTTCCGATTGCGATTTTGGGGCATATCACGCCGCAATTTGCCGCAATTGCAATGTCAACATCTTCGATTATAGTGTCGCTTAACGCGCTTAGATTATATAAGCCTAAGAAATAGGGTCAAAATGGAATCTATAATTTATCTTATTCCGATTGCTTTTTTTGTGGCTGCAATTGGCCTTGCTGCCTTCATTTGGACCGTAAAATCCAAACAATATGAAGACCCAAAAGGCGCTGCAAACCGCATCCTTATAGAGGATGATGACAAACCGCTTTTATAGCCTAATCAATAAGTTCCCGATAGGCGCACCATGTTGCATGCCCTAACCATGG
>CAZKYS010000226.1:0-2216 GCA_964557085.1 uncultured Caulobacteraceae bacterium | reverse complement strand
TCGAATTATCAATTGGTGGCAAATCATCAAAAGGGTCACGTCTTGTATTTCTTAAATCCCCACTTTTATAATCGCTATGGGTTTTCAAATCGTTATTAAGCGTTGATTTTGGTGTATAATTTACAGCTTTAACTGCAGATGCTGCGAATTTTAAAGTTTCAACGGCTTTGTTGGCTTCATCAATTTGTTTTGCAATCTCATCATTTGCAATTTGGCTATTGGTTTTTAAGGCAATTATTGCATTTTGCGCGCGTTCGATTGCGCCATTAAGCTCGATAATTGTGTTTTTAATACCATCAGTACCTTGACGCATAGCATTTAGTTTTTTGTCCAAAACCATGAACAAGCCCGCCACCCAAAAAAGCGCTAAAATTAAGATAAATTGAACAGCAGGTGCAAAATATTGGCTAATATTTGCTAAATCTATTGTCATTTAAAAATCTCCAATTTTGTGCCACGATTAAGCGGTCTATCAACCCGCAGGGCTATATTATTACCAACACGGCCCATACGGCCCTTTGTAAGACTGATTTCGCCGCATCTTAATTCGATTGGCCCGTCTTGGGTTTGGTTTAACATCACAGTTTCACCCACAGACAAATCCAAAATACGGCCAAGTGAAAGCGGCAATTCATCTAAAACCGCCTCTATTTCCATGTCGGTTGACCATAATTCGGTTGCCAAGTGGCCTTCCCAAATATTGTCACGACCGAATTTTTCACCCATAAATTGCTGAATAAGCATGTTACGAACAGGTTCTAGGGTTGCGTAAGGAAGTAATAATTCAACCCTCCCACCCCTATCTTCCATATCGATACGCATTTTAACCATGATGGCGGCATTTGCCGGGCGCGCAATCGCGGCAAAACGTGGGTTGGTTTCAATCCTATCAAGGGTAAAATCAACTTCGCGAATTGGCTTAAAGGCAAGCGCCATATCCTCCAAAATAACATCAATCATTTTGGTCACAAGCATACGTTCAATCGTTGTATAAGGTCGCCCTTCAATACGCATTGCAGTTGTACCTTTGCGCCCACCAAGCAGAACGTCAACGATTGAATAAATCAAATTAGAATCAACGGTCATCAAGCCAAAGTTATCAAGCTGCTTAGCACGAAAAACCGCCAAAATCGCTGGCAATGGAATTGAATTTAGATAATCACCAAAACGTATTGATGAAATATGATCTAAAGAAACCTCTACGTTATCTGATGTGAAATTGCGAAGGCTTGTTGTCATATATCTAACCAAACGGTCAAACACAATTTCAAGCATTGGTAAGCGTTCATATGAAACCAATGCTGAATTGATAATGCCGTTGATTCCATTTGAGCCTTCGCCATTTTCATCGCCCATATCGAAACCAAGAAGATTATCAATCTCATCTTGGTTCAAAACACGCTCTATACCAATGGAAGAAGCGGTTATGGTCTTGCCAGTTTCGGCACCAACCATCGCCTCCCACTCGGCAGCAAAGGCGTCATCGGCACCGCCTTCACCTGACATTTCCGCTTCCCAAGCGGCTGCCATATCGTCTTGATCATCAGCCATTAAGACACCAACATTTCTTGAATAAGAATTGCATCAATTTGCGCAGGTGCAACCGCAAGATTTGCGCGCTTCAACAATTCCAATTGCAGCCTTGAATAACCTTCAGAGCCACGCAAATCTTCCATACGCAGTTCACGCAAAAACCCTGTATATTGGTCTTTGATACGTGGCATTGCTGGCATAATAGCATCTGCAACTTCTTGATTTTTTACCTGAAGCGAAAGACGTAACTTTAAGTAAATAGGGCGATTATCCGCAGTTGTAATATTTTCAACAATATCAGGCAATGTGATATAGATTTCGCCATTCGGCCCTTCTTCGGTTTTTACACCACCTTTATCTTCACCGCCGCCACCGCCGCCGTGCTCGCCTTTTTCTTCTTTTTTGCCATGACCGCCAGCTTCTTTTTTCTCTTCTTTTTTGCCGTGCCCGCCTTCTTCTTTTTTACCGTGTTCGCCCGCTTTTTCTTCTTTGCCATGGCCTTCTGCGCTAGCTTCGGCAGCAGGCTTTTTTGCAAATATAAAGAAATATGCCGCAGCACCACCGCCGCCAAGCAATAGAATTGCAGGCAATACAATGAATAATATCAGGGTTTTTCCAGCCATTTTTTTCTTTGCTGGTGGCCCACCTTCACCTTCTTCAACTTTTGCTACTTCATTGCTCAT
>CAZKYS010000225.1:0-2251 GCA_964557085.1 uncultured Caulobacteraceae bacterium | reverse complement strand
ACGCGGCAATTTGCTTAAAATGGGAACAGAAGACCAAAGAATAAGGCTTTTGGCAGCACAGGCCAAAAATGGCGCATTTGCACACCAATGCAATGAACCACTTATCAAAGGCGAAGTAGAACGCGTAAAAAAATCTTATAAATCATGGCGTATGCAAATAAGCACTGATTATCCGGGCGCTTTGCGCAATTGGCATGTTGCGCGCGGCGGGGTTGATGGTTGGCGCGCCTATCAAGATATTGGCAATAATCTTAAGGCAGGCTTTGTAGTAAAAGATAATGCAATGTTTTTTGCAATTGAAAGCGCAAATACAAATTATTCAACCGCAAGAATTTTTTATCGCGACATAAAACATTACCAATTTGCCCGCACAAATGGCAAATTAATGGCGCCACTAAGGAATGGCGCATTAAGCGCCAATGCATCGCAAATTGACAATGCAATTACAAAAGAGCGCGTAAATTCAAAACCAAAAAGCGGTATTTTAATTATTTTTTCAAAAGACTTAAACCAACAATTACTTGGTCTTGATCCGCGTGAATGCTTTGAAATAGAGCTTGTGACACGTAATGGAATTGTCGAAAAATATTTGGTTGAAGTTGGCGATATGTTGCCTGCTTTTGCTTTGGGCGCCGAGTTTTAGGCTTCTTTTCTCGCAAATTCCAAAATCATATTTGTTCCTTTGCCGATTTGCGAATGAACAATGAATTTCCCGCCCTGCATTTCTGCAAGTTTCTTTACAAGCGATAGGCCAAGCCCAGTTGAACGATGGCTTCCATCATTACTTTGACCATGAAGATATGGTTCGCCGATTTGTGAAATCTCTTGGGCGCTCATGCCGCGTCCTGTATCTGAAACCTCAATCCATACATGGTCTTTATCACCATAGGTTCGAACGGAAATCTTACCATCTTTTGGTGTGAATTTTGTGGCATTTGAAAGAAGATTAAGCAAAATTTGGCGAATTGCACGTTTATCAGCCTCTATAAAAAGCGCTTCATTGCCATAAAATTGCAAATCCAGACCATTTGAATAAGCCGAACCAATTGATAATTTTGTTGTTTCACCCGTAATGGCAGTAACATCAAAAACTTCACTATCTAATTTATAACGTCCCGCCTCTATTTTTGACATATCAAGAATATCGCCAACCAAATCGCTTAGATGCTTGCCACTTTGATTTATAAGTGTGGCATATTCTTTATATTGATTATTCAATGGGCCATATAATTCATCAACCATAATGCCTGAAAAGCCAAGAATATGGTTTAATGGCGTTCTTATTTCATGGCTCATTTCGGCAATAAAATTTGTTCGTGCTTGAATTTGGGTTTTGGCATTTTGTGCTTCGGTTTTGGCATTTTCCAATTCTTTTAATTGTGCCTTTTGGAATATGGGCCAAGTATTAGCGCTATAGATAAAATTTAAAACCAACGCACTTATCCCAAGACTAAAAAGACTTGGAAGCATTGGATTATCCGTATTTGGCACTTTACCAGTTATAAAGCCAAGTAATGCGACCGAAACAAAGGTTAGTAAATTGGCGCTCATGCCAAGTTTGCGCGGCGATTTGAATGCAAGACTTGCAAAAACTGGCCAAAAGATTGCACCCGCACCAATGGAAAAAAGCCCACCATTCAAACCACCAAAAATAATCGCGCCAATACTAATTAATAATAAAGCTAGAAAATGTCGGTGCTTTTGCGGTGCAAGATAAAATGTAAAACCGCCCAAAACTATTAAAATAAGCGAATAAAAAAGGCTTATTGCAAAATCATTCGATTTTGATGTTAAAACAAAATATATGCTTATTATCGCAAGAATTAAGGCACAAATTGCAAACAGCATTTTTTGAGGCACACCAGTTTGGTGTGCATTTTTTTCAACATTAATGCTTTCAATTGTGCTTATCGCCATATTGTTTTTTATAGATTATTTTTTTTAAAAGGTCGCCCTTTTTCCCTAACATGGGGAAATTATTGATTGTTTTCCCCTTTTTCTTTACACAAATTCAGCATTTTAAGATTTCATGATTAGAAAAAAAAATATAAAAGCGCTTCATGGAAACTATTGAAAATAATTTTGCTACAAGGTTTGAAGATTTAAAATCCGACTTTGATTTTCTTGATAATTGGGAAGATAGATATCGCCATATCATCGATTTGGGAAAAAGTCTTAACCCATTAAAAGATGAAGAAAAAAATGTGGATACAAAAATTCGCGGTTGTGCATCGCAAGTTTGGCTAATTTG
>CAZKYS010000224.1:0-2279 GCA_964557085.1 uncultured Caulobacteraceae bacterium | reverse complement strand
TGTTGCAACTTTACGTCCAAATTTTCCCATTACGCCTGATAATAATAAAGCACCCAATGCACCCGCCGCCGCGGCGCCCATTGCGGTATTTTTGCTTTCATCGTCTGATTTAACTTTGTTAATCATTGCGCTGCCTTCGGCCTTTACTGCATCAAGACCTTTTGGCAATTCGGTTTGTAACATTGAAATAATTTTATCGGCGTCGAACATAATAAACCTCTTCAAAGCCCTAAAAAAATAGGGACAAAGCATAGTTAATTATGAAATCATGCATTTCAAGATGTAATTATCAAGGGCCGAAAATAACTTTGTATAAAAGCCGCCCTGGCGTTACGGTAAAAGCAAGTGCAATGAATAGGCCTCCAACATAAAGCCCAATCATAAATGCGCGGTGCAATAAAATATTCCCCTTTTTTATTGCCCTAATGCCAAGTGGTAAACCAATGGCGACCCATACAGTCAAAAGCAAAGTTAGGGGAATTATACCCTGTTCACGTTTGGGTAAAAATAATGCACTTATTCCAACAACAGACATAATGAAAACCCATGACCAACCAAGGATTTTATGTCTTTGCCCACCTTTTTTTCCAAATAACTGGATTGCACCAATTATTACACCCGCAGTCGCGAATGCAACATGGGTTTTAATCATCGCGCTGGCGTTATATAAATGGTCAAAATGCATCATTGATGTTTGCACATTATTTATTACCAAACAAGGAATACGAAACGTGCATTACATAAACCATAGTGCGTCAAAACAACGCATTTGATGCTGCATGTGCGAGAAAACAAGCAAAAAACCATTGAAAAAGTAGAAAAATACAATTTACTTATTAAAAATTGTATGTTTTATTTGTTCAAATATTAAACAAATAAAATATAGCGGTTTGGTGAAATATAAATGCCTAGCGGAATTAATACTGCAGGTTTTAAAGTGCATGCGAAAAATATTTCGCATCCAATTAAGCGCGTTAGCACAAATATAAGTGGTAATACCACTAACAAAAAATACAAAAATCCACACAAAAAATATATCAAAGTCAATTATATTGATAAGAATATTTGCGATGAATATTGTGAAGCGGCATCAAAAAATTTTAGCGCATATAAAAATAAAGGGCGCATTAGCGCAATAATATATTTTATAGTTTTAATTTTAAGCGTTTTGGGCGCATTAGAAATTGGATTACTTTACCCATTTTACTATATCGCATGTATATTGTCTTTATTCTTGGCCTTTGGGCGTTATGCGGCAATTTTCCATAAAAAAGACAAAAGCAAAGATGATTTTCCCAAAAAAACCGGTCAAATTGCGCCAATATATTCAATTTTAATTGCTTTATACAAAGAGGAAGATGTTGTTAAAGAACTTGTAGAAAATCTTGAAAACCTTAATTGGCCACGCGATAAATTAGATATTATCTTTCTATGCGAAGAAGATGATATTTCAACACAAAATGAAATTGTTAAATATGCAAATCCACTAAATTCACGATTAATAATACTTGCTAATGGTGTGCCGCGCACAAAGCCAAGGGCACTTAATATAGGCCTTGAGTATGCAATCGGGCGTTTTGTTTGTGTTTATGATGCCGAAGATAGACCGCACCCATTACAATTGCGGCAGGCTTTTTTTGAATTTTGCAATGGCGGCGATAAATTAGGGGTGGTTCAAGCACCACTTGTTACGCATAATGATAAAGAAAGTATAATTGCATCATTGTTTACGCTTGATTATGCGGTTTGGTTTCGGGTTTTGCTTCCGTTTATTTGTGATTTCACAGGGTTTATTCCACTTGGCGGCACATCAAATCATTTTAGAAAATCAACCTTAAAAAGGCTTGGTGGTTGGGATCCATATAATCTTACCGAAGATGCAGATTTGGGGGTTAAATTGGGGCGCTTTGGTTATTATTCAAAAATAATTGATTTTCCAACTATTGAAGAAGCACCACCAAAAATATCACAATGGATAAAACAAAGAACAAGATGGATACACGGGCATATTCAAACAATTGGCGTGCATTTTGAAAATCCATTTGAATTATTAAAACAATTAAGTCTGCAAAAATTTCTTGGTCTAATTTTGGGGATAGTCGCGGGGCCGTTATTCGTTGGGCTTAGAATTTTCATGCTGCTATTTGGATTATTAAACCTACAAAATAGCTTGTTTAACGCCTTAAACATTATAATGATTGTTATGTTATTTGCTGAATTGGGCTTACATTACGTTGCCATAAAGCGCGATAAACGTTTAAGGCTTTGGCAAACTGTTT
>CAZKYS010000223.1:0-2306 GCA_964557085.1 uncultured Caulobacteraceae bacterium | reverse complement strand
ACGGGTTTTTGAGTGCGGGTTTAATTTGGGGTTTGCTTACAAAACAAAATGGCCATGATATAAAAATTTTCTTTTTATCATGCGTGATAATTGCGGGCATTTATGGCGCGAAAACCGTAAATAAAAGGATATTCTTTATTCAATCGCTTCCTGCAATCATTTCAATTTCGCTTTTGTTTTTTAATTTATAGGTGATTTATGCCGCAAGATTTCAAAGATCTGAAAGTTACAAGCAAAAATGAGATTAAGCTTTCAAAAATTGATACAGAAGCAAAAGATTTCAATATCACCAAAGAAGAAGCATTGGTAATTTTTAATAAAAATATTGAAAAATTAAAAGAGCTTCAGGAAAAATTATACGCCGAACACAAACAATCAATATTAATTGTTCTACAAGCCATAGATGGTGGCGGTAAAGATGGAACAATTGAACATGTATTTGGTCCATTAAACTCCGCAGGCTGTCGTATCGCGTCGTTCAAAGTTCCAACATCAATTGAAGCTGACCATGATTTCCTATGGCGCGTTCATGCCCAAACCCCTGCAAAAGGTGAAATCGTTGTTTTCAACCGCAGCCATTATGAACAAGTTTTGGTGGTCCGCGTTCATGATTTAGAGCCAAAAGAAATCAATAAAACCCGTTATGATCAAATCAATGATTTTGAAAAATTGCTTGCTTCAAACAATACGCATATTTTGAAATTCTTTTTACACATTTCAAAAGAAGAACAATTGCAACGTTTCAAAGATAGAATTGACGACCCATCAAAACATTGGAAAGTTGCCGCCGGTGACTTTGCAGAGCGCCAAAAATGGGATGATTATATGGCAGCTTTTGAGGATATGGTGAATAAATGCTCTAAAGATATTGCGCCGTGGTTTGTTATTCCTGCCGATAAAAAATGGTTTCGTGATTTGGCTATTTCGCAAATTCTGGTTGATTATATAGAAGGTATCAATATTCAGCTTCCACAAACTGATGAAGATATAGAAGCAATAAAAAAACTTTATGATGCTGAAATTGCTAAAGAGAAAAAATAAAACATAAATATGCCTTTTTTTATGCCTAATTTACCACAAGAAAGAGGGCATGATGAAATCATATTTTATACTTTTTACTAGTTTATTGGCCTTTAACGCCAATACGGCATTTGCGCAAAAGAAAGAATTTTGTGAAGTGGGCGCTTTTACACTTTCAGAAATGAATAATAAAATTCCAGTTAAATTTTCACCAAATTCTAAATCAAGAACAATTGATTATATTGATGCAATAATTGATGATGGTGAAATAAAAGGTGCTGACCTTATTATCTCTGATATAAAAAATGGTTATGCGAGGGTTTTTTACGAAAACCAAAGCCAAAGAGCTGGCAATAAATATGGTTGGATAGAAACAAAATATCTTGGGTTTAGGGTTCAAAGTGAAGTTGTGTTTTCATACCCAAATATAAAGTCATTTCCTGCATACAAAGTTGAATATGAAGCAATCTCAAATCGCAATGTTAAGAAAATCCATGCTTGTAAGAATGAGTGGTTAAATATAAGTTTTTCACTAGATAAGAAAAAGCCAGTTAATGGTTGGATCCGTGGAATATGCGCTAATCAGGAAACAACCTGTGATGGTTTAATTGGTGATAGTTGGGATAAATTTTAAAGAATTAATGAACTAAATGCTTGCCCAATCAGATATGAAAAGCTAACCCAAGGGAATGTTTATTATTCAGTTTCCGGGTCAAGGCTCCCAGTCGGTGGGAATGGGCGCTTCCCTTGCGCAAGAATTTGAAGTTGCAAAACGTATTTTCGATGAAGTTGATGATGCTTTGGGGCAAAATCTTTCAGGCTTGATGTTTGAAGGCCCAATCGAAACCTTAACTCTTACAGAAAACGCGCAACCTGCAATCATGGCGGCATCAATTGCATTATTAAGGGTTTTTGAAACAGAATTTGATTTTGATTTATCAAAAGCACAATTCGTAGCAGGGCATTCACTTGGTGAATATAGTGCATTAACGGCGGCTGGCGCGTTCAAGCTTGCTGATGCGGCAAAATTGCTAAAACTTCGTGGTCAAGCGATGCAACGTGCGACCCCTGCGGGAATTGGTGCAATGGCGTCATTAATTGGCCCAAAAACTGATTTGACACTTGCCCAAGCTGCGGCCGATGAAGGCGCAAAAGTTGGCGTATGCACAGTAGCCAATGACAATAATGCAGGAAACATCGTTATTTCCGGTGAGGCAGCTGCAGTTGCAAAAGCAATTGAAAAAGCCAAAGAGCTTGGTGCACGCGCTATTCCTTTAAATGTGTCC
>CAZKYS010000222.1:0-2325 GCA_964557085.1 uncultured Caulobacteraceae bacterium | reverse complement strand
TCTCCATCACTGATTTTATTGCTTCTTTGAACCTGCTTAAGGGCATCGGTGCGCATTAAAAAAGTAAATAATTGCTCGCCGCCAAATGGTAATGGAATATCGTCATTGTATTTCATGCTTGATGGATATATTTGAGCAAGGAACAAAGCAATAGAAAGCAAAGTAAAATGTCCAACCGCCCATCAAAACGCGCCAATGATGAAACCCGCAAAATTGAACTTATTCCAAATTTTTCACCATATGCCGAAGGCTCATGCCTTGCAAAATTTGGGAATACACATGTTTTAGTTACTGCAAGTGTTGAAGAAAAAGTTCCTGGTTGGATGAAGGGTTCAAAAAAGGGATGGGTAACTGCTGAATATGGAATGCTTCCACGCGCAACCCACACACGTGGCAAGCGTGAGGCTGCATCAGGTAAACAATCAGGGCGCACACAAGAAATTCAACGCCTAATCGGGCGAGGCCTAAGAAGTGTGGTTGATTTGACCGCTTTGGGTGAGCGTCAAATTCTTATCGATTGTGACGTTATTCAAGCCGATGGCGGAACGCGTACGGCATCGCTTACTGGTGCTTATGTTGCGCTTTCATTGGCGTGCAAATATTTACGTGAAGAGGGTTTGATAATTGAAAATCCAATCCGCGCCCAAGTTGCGGCAATTTCATGTGGAATTTATAAAGGCCAACCCGTTCTTGATTTAGATTATGATGAAGATTCAAGTGCCGAGGCCGATGCAAATTTCATCATCGCCCAAAATCTTGGCCTTGTTGAAGTGCAGGCAACAGGCGAAGAAAGACCATTTACCGAAGCCGAATTTAATGAATTATTGTCACTTGCCAAAAAAGGATGTGACGAATTATTTGCATTGCAAGCAAAAGCAATAGGCTAATCTATATCATCAACATCCTCCCCGTCGACCCATTCAAGTATGTCGGCGGGTTGGCATTCAAGGATTTTGCAAATTTTTGACAAAGTTGAAAAACGAATTGCGCGCGCTTTTCCGGTTTTTAAAATTGATAAATTTGCCAAAGTAATGCCAATTTTTTGCGCAAGCTCAGTCATTGAGATTTTGCGATCTACTAAAAGGCGGTCAAGATTAACTTTGATTGGCAAAATTGAACACCCTATATTGTTAATTGGTCATTTTTACGAAGGCGCGCGCCTTCTTTAAAAATTTGCGATAAAAGTAGAATAATAAATACTGCGCCCCATGCAACTAGATTAGGTGCAATTTTTACACTTAAATCGCCATCATCTGGTTGACCGGCAAATGCAATAATAAGGCCCGTTAATACTTGAATGAAATAACGTGATAATTCCATTATCCCAAGATAAATGGCAATTTTTTTAAGCCTTACACCATTTTCAGGAACAAAAGGGTCGTTTTCAATGTGGCTTTGGGTGATTAATTGTAATTGATATGAAATCAATAAAAGTGCAATTGAATGTATCATGCCTGATAAAAGCATGGGGGCAAGAACCCGCCATTCGGAAAACATTTTAAATTCACCGATTTTACCGCCTGAGAACGTTGTTATGATTGCTAAACCTGCTAAAGCAATGAAAATTGTTAAAACAATTTTTGCACAAAGGTTTAATAGTTTTAAACCCCGAAATATCCATTGTGCTAGTCTTTGGTTTTGCATCTAATCACCATTTGAATTGATATATAAGCATTGGTAATAGTAAGATTAAAAAAAAGCAAATTTCACAGGTATATAAATGACATTAAATTTCGAAAAAATCGTTGTTGCAACACATAATAAAGGAAAATTGAAAGAAATTAACGCGCTTTTGTTACCTTTTGGTGTTGCTGCAGTTTCTGCAGGTGAAATGGGCGTAGATGAACCAGAGGAAACCGAAAGCACTTTTATCGGAAATGCCTTATTAAAAGCCCATCATAGCGCAAAGGCGACAAATCTTCCTGCGCTTGCTGATGATTCGGGCTTGGAAGTTTTTGGCCTTGATTGTGCCCCTGGTATTTATTCGGCGCGTTGGGCGGGTGAAAACAAGGATTTTTATGCCGCAATGGCGCGCGTTGAAAAAGAATTAAAAGATAAAAACACCCAAGATTATGGTGCAAGATTTGTTTGCGCATTGGCATTGGCTTGGCCTGATGGCACACAAAAAGTTTTTGAAGGCTATGTCGAAGGCCATTTGGAATTTCCGCCGCGTGGCGAGAATGGCTTTGGTTATGATCCAATTTTTGTTCCAAATGGCTATGACATTACCTTTGGACAAATGGATGCCGACAAAAAACACGCCATGAGCCATCGCGCCAATGCATTCAAACAATTGGTTACCGAAGTGTTTGAAAAATAGATGGT
>CAZKYS010000221.1:0-2361 GCA_964557085.1 uncultured Caulobacteraceae bacterium | reverse complement strand
GATTTCGCCAATACCTGCTGGCATATTGACCAATAAATCATCATTCTTGCCACCCGCCTCAATAAGCAGTACATCATAAAGCCCATCTTCTGAAAGACGTGATGCAAGGACAGCACCAGCGGAACCACCGCCAATAACAATATAATCAAATTTTTCAATCATTCGAATAACGAATTAGATTGTAAGTTTCATTCATATTTAGATTTAAATTATCGTGTTTTATCTGTTTCACGTGTGCCCCATGATCTTATTTTTTTTGTAATAACAAGATAAAGTGACAACGCTGTCAAGTATTATATTTTTGACAATTCACTTTTATAGCGTTTCCAATTGCCAACATAATGCGCAGCAGAAGCCAAAAGGAATTGTTCTTGCTCAGGGCTTACTTCGCGAATAATTTTACCGGGTGCACCCATTACAAGTGAATTATCAGGAATTTCTTTACCTTCTGGAATAAGTGCTTTTGCGCCAATTATGCAATTTTTGCCAATTTTTACGCGGTTCATTATGACCGCACCAATCCCTATAAGTGAATTATCACCAATTTCACAGCCATGAAGCATCGCCATATGACCAACAGTAACATTTTTACCAATCGTAAGGCCAATTCCAACATCATTGTGAAGAATTGAACCATCCTGAATATTGGTGTTTTCGCCAATTATTATGGGTTCATTATCCCCCCGCAAAACCGCACCCCACCAAATAGAGGTGTTTTCATGCAAAATAATTTTCCCAATTAAGGTTGCATTTGGTGCAACCCAATAATTACCAGATTGCGGAAATTGCGGTGCGTCATTGGAAAGCGAATAAATTGCCATTTAAAAATCCTTTGGCAAATTGATATTCACCAAACTAAAAAATTGCAATTAGATATAAGTAAAAAAATGGGCACAAAAAATGCGATTGTGTTCTAAAATCTTTGGAACGCACTTTTTGTGCCCTATAATGCCGCTGGAAACTCTTCACATCCCAGTAACCCATCAGTATATTATGGTGATTAATTTTGGATTGGCAAATATGGTTAATTTTTTGCTTTTTATTAAAATTTGACGCTTTTTTAATCAAATTATATAATTTTTATTATGTTTTATGAACATTTTGCGAAATTAACCTTTGCTTAACACATTGGTCTGCAAAATCTATTTGGCAAAATTGATGAGTCGATTTTTCATACAGATGCAAATTGTCACAAAAATTTTGCTAAACACAAATTAGAGGGGGATTATGGTTTTGACCCTTTGGAATTTTATATAATGGCAGCGCGGGCATTAACCCACATTGCACATTCTTTCTTGGCAATAGTTTCTATTGTTTGTCGCGTTTCTTATCAAAAAACCGCGTCACACTTTTTGGGAAACTTTTTTAGTGCCAATAAAAACCTTTGCAATAAAATTTGCAATTTCTTCGCTGCATACTTATGTTTGCAGTACACCCCAACAATTGGAGGTTAATATGGCAAAACGACCAAATACAAGACGTTTTAAAGACAATGAACACCATAATGACGACAATAATGTTCGTTCATTATTCGGTTGGTCACCTTTAGGTAGCGACGATGATACAGTCCGCGACCAAAGATTTTTGCGCCACGTTAAGCCCCGCTCTGAAGGGCAAGAAATTTTGATGAATGCGATTGATTCATCACCGCTTATTATCGCAGTTGGCCCTGCGGGAACAGGTAAAACCTATCTTGCGGTTTCAAAGGCTGTTGAAGCACTTGAATCAAATCAGGTTTCACGCATTATTTTATCGCGCCCTGCGGTTGAGGCAGGTGAAAATCTTGGTTATCTGCCTGGCCATGTTGAAGATAAATTGGCACCATATTTGCGCCCATTACTTGATGCACTTGCCGATAGATTATCACCAAAACGCCTTAAAATGCTTATGAGTGAAGGGATAATTGAAATTGCACCCGTCGGCTTTATGCGCGGGCGCACATTGAATAATTCCTTTGTTGTTATAGATGAAGCGCAAAACTGCACCTATGGGCAATTGAAAATGTTGCTTACACGTTTGGGTTGGAATTCAACTATGGTGGTTACGGGTGACCCGCACCAAACCGATTTATTACCTGAAATGTCTGGCCTTGCGCAAATTGCTGAAAAACTTGATGGGGTTGAAGATATTTCAATCGTCCAACTTGAAGAACGCGATATTGTTCGTCACCCACTTGTGGCAAAGATGATTAAAAAATTATAGAAGTTGATTTTGATAATGCCCATTGAAAAATGGGCATTTTTCATATTAGCCCAATTTCTTTTTTAATTTTCTTTGGCAATGCATTGGCAATCATTTCATAGCTTATTTTTACAAATTCAAATATTTGTTCATCGCTAAAACTATCATTATTAAAAATTT
>CAZKYS010000220.1:0-2362 GCA_964557085.1 uncultured Caulobacteraceae bacterium | reverse complement strand
AACCCCCGCCTCAAAAGCGGCGGCATTAATTTTATCATCAACATCGGTTATGTTTCGCGCATAAATTACATGCTCTTTGCCATAAACATATCTAAGAAGCCGCGCCAAAGTATCAAACACAATCGCAGGGCGCGCATTACCAATATGGGCGCGATTATAAACCGTTGGACCGCAAACATACATTGTTACGCGCTTTGGATTTATTGGCTTAAGAATTGTTTTTTCGCGTGCAATAGTATTGAATAATTGAATTTCAGTCATAAATAAGCCTCTAATGGTATTTATAAAAAAAATCCATAAATAAGGGCGTAAATTATTGCAGCTTGCTAAATGAACCGTTCTTGAACTATTATCGTAAAAGCTTTTCTAAAGCGAAAGTATGGGCGGGCGTTAAGTCCTATGCTAAAAAGGCTCGACCCCCGTCCCCAATTTTGGGGAAATAAATGGATATGTTAAATGAAAAATGGTCAATTTTTGACCGAAACTTCACAAAAACCAACAAAAGAAGAAGCAATGGCCGCCGTAAGAACATTGCTTAAATGGGCAGGTGACAATCCTGACCGTGAAGGGCTTTTGGATACGCCAAAACGCGTTGTCGAAGCCTATGAAGAATTTTTTGCGGGCTATCACCTTGATCCAGAAGCTGAATTATCACGCACATTCGAAGATGTTGGCGGTTATGATGATATCGTAATGCTTAGGGATATTGATGTTGAAAGCCATTGCGAACATCACATGGTTCCAATTTTGGGCAAGGCGCATGTTGCCTATATGCCAAATACAAATGTGGTTGGTATTTCAAAAATCGCCCGCGTTGTGGAGATTTTCTGTAAACGCCTCCAAACCCAAGAAACCATGACAATTCAGATTGCAGAGGCGATTACAAAAGCACTTAAACCATTGGGCGTTGCAATCCTTATTGATGCCAAACACCAATGTATGACAACACGCGGCGTTCACCACCCCAATGTTTCAACCATAACCACCCAATTCACCGGCGTATTCAAAGAAAACCCAGAATTGAAAGATAGGTTTTTACGCCTTTGCGGTTATAGGTAGGCCTCAACCCACCACCCTCGCGCCTTTGGCGCTCACTCGGTGTTTTAGTTTTAGTAAGCCCCCGTTAATCTTCGGGGGCTTTTTTATTTCACAATATTTAAACTAAATAATATTATATTTATTTTAAATATTGTTTTAAAGGTAATATTGTGAATAAACAAAACAAACAAATTATTTATAGTATATTATTAATCGCCACGCTTTTCATTTCATCCTGTAGTCCAACACATAGCACGAAATTTAAAATCGTACTTAATGTTCAGGTTGGTGATAAAATATATCAAAGCTATGGAGTGCAAGAATTTCGATGCCGGCAGAGAAGTAAGTTTTGGGGCGGGATGGATGTTGGTGGTTGTGATGTAAAAGGCGAAGCTATCCCATTGAAAGTTTCTGAAAAAAAATATTTGTTTTTATTAATTGGATTGCCGCAAGATTACATCAACCAAATCAATACGCCGCTTACAGGGCCGCAAGTGAGAAGTGCGGACGCTGACAGCATTGGATGGGAAATTGACCTGGAAAAGGCACCAATGTTGGTAACTTTTGACAATATCAACGACCCTAAAAGCGTGAAGCAAGTTCACTTTACATCATATCAAGAATTTGATCATTTTGAAATTGTCGATAAAGGCAATGATACCGCCCCACAACAAGAAGCCATAATGGCCACAAAAGAGCCAAATGCGGAGGAATTGCTTGGCCCAAATGTGTCGCTTAGTTCAATTCACGTTGAACGAACGAATGAGCCTATTACGCATGGTCGGATTGCAGAAGTGCTGCCATGGTTGAAGGGGCGTGAAGGTGGGCTTACGCTTATGGGGCTTCATAGTATGCCCAAGAACGATATTCCTTATATTTTGCAAACTTATAATTTTATTTCTGGAGTATGAAAATGACTACTTATAATGATGTTTTTACTTCAATTCTTGCAATGGATTCTTATCATAGAAATTATAATCAAGGAGTTCTTCACTTCCAAATTGCTTCCCTTAAGGGAAGCTGTCACCAAAGGTGACTGAAGGGTGGCTGTTTGGGTTCTACAAACGTCGCCACAAGCCACCAATGTCGCCCCCCCTACCGCCCGCTTTGTGGGCACCTTCCCTTAAGGGAAGGAATTAGATGTCATTATCCAACTTCTTTGTTTTTGCCTTATAATGTTTCAAATTCATTTAAAGGAAATAATGCTATCAAATTTCAAAACTCAACAAATTGATTTTAGGGCAGATTTTTCGAAAAATGATAACATTTGATAGCATTTTGGGGCATATATAAGGAATAACGCATTAATTGATTGTTTTTATTT
>CAZKYS010000219.1:0-2444 GCA_964557085.1 uncultured Caulobacteraceae bacterium | reverse complement strand
TTGATAAAATTTACTTAAGGAATTTCGCGCTTTACACTAAAAACCTTATGCTTTCGGTGGGAATATGGGAAGTAATCCCCTGTCTTCAAGGGGTAAAGACAATTTATAGTCACATTTTTACTGCAAGAAATTGGCGTTTGTTGGGAAACGATAAGGTTGACCAAACAACCATAAAAAAATGGGCGCTATTTGCGCCCATAATTAAAGAAAATATTTTGAAATCTTATGCACGTTCAACGCAAAGCGCTACACCCATGCCGCCGCCGATGCACAAAGTTGCAAGGCCTTTTTTGGCGTCGCGTTTTTGCATTTCGAAAAGTAATGTTGTTAGAACGCGTGCGCCAGATGCGCCAACTGGGTGGCCGATTGCGATTGCGCCGCCGTTTACGTTCACTTTTGCAGTGTCCCAACCCATATCGCGGTTTACCGCAATTGCCTGTGCCGCGAAAGCTTCATTGGCTTCGATAAGGTCCAAATCATCAACCGACCAACCAGCCAAAGAAAGGGCTTTTTTAGATGCAGAAATCGGGCCAGTTCCCATAATCGCAGGATCAACACCAGTTGTGGCATAAGATGCAATTGTTGCCAATGGGGTGATGCCCAATTCTTTGGCCTTTTCTTCGCTCATAATAACCAATGCAGCCGCGCCATCATTAATACCAGACGCATTGCCCGCAGTTACCGTGCCACCATCTTTTTTGAACGCAGGTTTAAGCCCTGCCATAGCCTCAATATTTGCACCGTGACGAATATATTCATCATTTTCAACCACAGTATCACCCTTGCGGCCTTTAATGGTTACAGGAATTATTTCATCTTTGAATTTACCTGCTTTTTGCGCAGCTTCGGCTTTGTTTTGAGAGGCAACGGCAAATTGGTCTTGCTCTTCTTTGGTGATTTGCCATTGTTCAGCAACATTTTCAGCTGTCACACCCATGTGATAATTATGGAATGCATCGGTCAAACCATCGGTAAGCATTGTATCAGTGAATTTCAAATCACCCATTTTAGTGCCATTACGAAGGTGGGCGGTATGTTGCGCTTGGCTCATGCTTTCTTGACCGCCTGCGACAACGATAGATGCCTGACCAGTTTGGATTTGTTGTGCGGCGATTGCAACTGCACGAAGGCCAGAACCGCAAAGTTGGTTTACAAGCCATGCAGGTGCGGCATCTTTAATGCCTGCATTGCGGCTTGCTTGACGGCCAGGGTTTTGGCCTTGACCCGCAGTAAGGATTTGACCCAAAATGACTTCATCAACTTGATCGCCAGTGATGCCAGCACGTTCAAGCGCACCTTTTATGGCAATTGTGCCTAAATCCTGTGGCTTAAGGCTTGAAAGAGAGCCAAGAAAAGAGCCAACCGGCGTTCTTGCTGCAGATGCGATAACTACTTTAGTCATTATGTTTCCCCTATCATAAAATTTGGACGAAATTGGCTTAGCAAAGAAAATACAAAAGGTCGATAAGCTAATAGTATTGGGTGCTATTTTCTGCACAAGGGAAAAATTGACAAAAAACATGTGCGGCGAATTGCGATGTTGCAGTGCGATAAAAAATTCTTTAAAGAGTTTGCATTATATGTTGCGCAACATAAATTATTTAGGGGTTAGAAATGGCAAAATCAAAAGGGCCAATTACAATTAAAAAATATGCAAACCGTCGTTTGTATAATACGGATTCATCATCTTATGTAACTTTGGATTTTTTATCTGAATTGGTTCGTGAGAATGTTGAATTTGTGGTTCTTGATGCCAAATCGGGCGAAGACATCACGCGCCAAGTTTTAACACAAATTATTTTCGAAGCTGAAAATTCAGGTTCAAACCTTTTAAGTGTTAATTTCCTTCGTGATTTAATTTCATTTTATGGAAAATCTGTTCAAGGCTTTTTCCCTTCATATCTTGAAATGTCGATGAAACATTTCACCGATAGTCAAGAACAATGGAAAAAAACTTTTTCTGGCAATACTTCTTCGCAACCTTTGGAAGTTTTCTCAAACGCTATGAAGGCGAATATGGAAATGTTCACCAAAGCTGCACAAGCAATGACACACATGACACCGCCAAATTTTGCTGCAGCAAAAGAAGATGAAAAAGCGCCAACAAATCCAATGCAATCTTTTGCCAATGCACAATTAGAAATGATGCAAGCGCAAATGAAGGCAATGCAAGATCAATTAGATAAATTGGCGGGCAAATAAAAAGGGCGCCAAACGGCGCCTTTTTTTATGCAAATTCAGGTTCAAGTTTCCATTGCCAGACTTTGCCTAATTCTTCGTCTGGTAATTCTTTGGTGAATTTCATGCCAAGTTTTTTCAAAACCGAATTTGATGGATTTGCCACAGCCTCAGTGTGTGCGACAACTTTTTTTGCGCCATTTTTAAATGCAATATCAATCATTGCTTGGGCAGCTTCGGTTGCAAAGCCATGACCTTGGAAAGCA
>CAZKYS010000218.1:0-2498 GCA_964557085.1 uncultured Caulobacteraceae bacterium | reverse complement strand
AATCATGAATTTGGGCAAGCATAACGCTTTGGCTTGGAAATAATTCGAAACCACAAAAATGATGTATCTTGGTTGCATCGGTTAAAAACCTGTCAGAAAGGCGTTTAAGGCGACTTCCCAATAATAAATAAGGATTTTTTTCTAATATATCTTCTTCCATGATTTATTTATATAACGCGTTATGTAAATAAATCAATATTGCTTTTATTCTTCTTAAAAATCCAAATGCATCAAAAAGCCAGCTCAAACCAGCTTTTGATAGTGACAAAATGTCGCAATTTGCTATTCGTTGCATATGGGAAAACAAAATTCAGAATTTAAAATCGGTAAAAACCGTCTTGAGGCTTTTTCAGATGGCGTGATTGCATTCATAATAACCATCATGGTTTTAGAACTTAAAACACCACATAGCGCCGAATTATCGGAACTTTTGAAATTATTTCCTGTCTTTGCGTGTTATATTCTAAGTTTTATTTATGTGGCTATTTATTGGAATAATCATCACCATATGCTTGCAGGTTCTGGTTCTGTTAATGGGAAAATTATGTGGGCAAATATGGCTTTGCTTTTTTGGCTTTCACTTGTGCCATTTGCCACCGCCTATATGGGTGAAAACCATTTTGAAAAATTGCCAACGGCAATTTATGGTTTTGTGCTTTTCATGTGTGGAATTACCTATATTATTCTATCAAATTTCTTAATCGCCCATTCCGGTTCAGATAGCCCAATTGCAATAGCAGCAAAGGATAATAATAAAGGTGTTTGGTCACTTTTATTATATGGGGTTGCAATCCCGCTTTCTTTCATTCAGCCATATATTTCATTTGCAATTTATATAATGGTTGCAACATTATGGTTCATACCATCAAAAATGATTGAAAGCCTTTTAAATGAAAGTAATTAGCCAATTTGCATTTTGTATATGTTCAATTTTTTTGGCATCATGTTCAACAATTTCAAATGTAAAACCAATGCAGATTTCGCACGTTAAATTACAAAATGATGCATATCAATATGCCATTTATGTGCCCAAAAATTATGATGACAAGGGGGTAAAATTACCTGTTCTACTTTTCCTTCATGGGTCAGGTGAACGTGGTAATGACTTAAATAAGGTTGCTATTCATGGCCCCCTAAGATTGGTGCGCGAAGGTAAAGAATTACCATTCATAATAATTGCCCCCCAAGCACCCGAAGGCGAAGATTGGAATGTCGCCAAACTTGATAAAACCCTTGATAAGGCTTTTAAGAATATTAATGCGGATGAAAAGCGTCTTTATTTAACCGGCCTTTCGCGCGGCGGGCTTGGGGTTTGGAATTGGGCAATTGCACACCCTGATAAATTTGCGGCCATTGCACCAATCGCAGGCTGGTCAAATGTTGGCGGCGCATGCGCAATTGCAAAAGTTCCAACATGGATTTTCCATGGCGAAAAAGACGATGTTGTAAGAATTTTCCACTCTGAAGATATGGTTAATTGGTCAAAACAATGTGGCGGCAAACCAATTTTCACCCGCTACCCTGATGCAAACCATGATTCATGGACGGCAACCTATAATAATCAGGCTTTGTATGATTGGTTTTTAAGCCATAGCAAATGATTATTTTGCGAGCCTTATTGGCTTAATCCGATTGCCGATTACCGCAAATGAAAAGATAAACAAATACGCAAGCATTGGCACAATGAATGCCAAATTAAGGTTTGCAATATCGGCAATTCGCCCAACCCCAAGCGCAAGCAATGCCCCACCTGAAATTGCCAAACATAAAAGGCCAGAGATGGCAGGTTGAGGTGAGTTCGTGCGCCGCAAAGTCATTGTAAAAATAATTGGGAACATAATTGAATTAAAAAAGCCAACCCCAAGTGCGGCATAACCCGCCAATGGGCCGGTTTTTAAAATCACAATCAAACAAAGAATTGCCGCACTTATACCGCATACAATAAGTAATAATGGCGCGCGAACGCGGGTTAAGATTGCCGAACCTAAAAACCGCCCAATCAATGCCCCGCCCCAATAAATATATGCAAGCATTGAACCTGCGCTTTGCGTCGAAAGGCCAAGAATTTCACTTTGCCCAAGAAAATTAATCATGACCGAGGCGATTGAAACTTCTGCGCCAACATAAAGGCCAATGGCGATCGCGCCGAACACCGCCCATTTTTCTTTCAATGTTGAAAAAATATTTAATGGATTATCTTGTTTTAAAACCTTACTTGCGCCATCAATTTGGCGGGCGTTGGAAATTATCATAATAATCAAAAGCGCAACCAATATTCCAATAACCATATAGCCTTTTGATACGGCATTTAGAATTTTATCGCTTTGAATGATTTCACCAACCATATTTGATTGTAATAATTCTGGCGACAAAAGTAATTTAGTGCCAAAATGAACGCCAATTACCACACCCAATGAATTAAAGGTTTGCGCAAGTGTTAGGCGAAAATGACTAAAATCCTCATGCCCCAAAACAGCAATTAGGGGATTTGATGCAAC
>CAZKYS010000217.1:0-2530 GCA_964557085.1 uncultured Caulobacteraceae bacterium | reverse complement strand
AATGCTTTACCCAAATGCTTAGCTTTTAGTGGGTCTTTTACAAAAACACGGCGCAAAATTTCGGGCGCAAAATTTGGAATACCTACAAAGGAAATATTACCGGAAACCGATAAACTATCACCAACCCGCAATACGCCATGATTGGGAACGCCGATAATATCACCTGCGAATGCTTCATCCGTTAGTTCGCGGTCTTGCCCGACAAACATCATTGGATTGTGAACGCCAATTTGTTTGCCGCTTGCAGTTTTTAAACGCATACCGCGCGTAAATTTACCAGATGCAAGGCGAACCATTGCCACGCGGTCACGGTGATTTGGATCCATATTTGCCTGAATTTTGAAAACAAATCCCGCAACTTCGGTATCTTCGGCATGGATTTCGCTTGCAACACCTTTAATCGCGCAAGTCGAATTATGCGGCGCAGGGGCATAATCAACCAAACCATCAAGCAAATCGACCACACCGAATTGACGCAATGCAGAGCCAAAGAATACAGGCGTCATATGCCCTTCGCGGAAAGATTGAAGGTCAAAATGCGAATAACCACCTTGCACAAGTTCCGAACCCATTTGTAATTCTTCAAGTTCTTCGGGTGATAAAATGCCACCCGCATCATCCAAACTTACGCGCTCATGGGTAATTGTTCCCGCCATCCCGGGTTTTGGGCGCTCAAAAGCAACAAAGCTATTATTGCGCACATCAACCATGCCCTTAAAGCGATTACCCGAACCTTGGGGCCAAAAAATTGGGGCAGGATCAAGGGCAAGTTTGCTCGCCACTTCATCCAAAAGCTCCATCGGATCTTGGGCTTCGCGGTCCATTTTATTGATGAATGTGATAATCGGAATATCGCGCAGGCGGCAAACTTCGAATAATTTCAGCGTTTGCGGCTCGATACCTTTCGCGGCATCCAAAACCATTACCGCACTATCGGCGGCAGTAAGCGTGCGATAAGTATCTTCGGAGAAATCTTCGTGCCCCGGGGTATCAAGAAGGTTGATTATGTGATCGCGGTGTTCAAAGGTCATGACTGATGCCGAAACCGAAATTCCGCGCTCCTTTTCAATATTCATGAAATCCGAAGTTGTGCGCCTTTGTTCACCGCGCGCGCGCACCGCACCTGCCATGCGAATTGCCCCACCTGTCAAAAGCAGGTTTTCGGTTAATGTGGTTTTCCCCGCATCGGGATGGGAAATAATGGCAAACGTCCGCCGACGTTTCGTTTCGCGCGCAATCTCGTTCATAATATACTCTTTGTTGGCGCCTTTTAGCGCAAATCACAAAAAGGTCAAAAGGCAATAACAATTAAAAAATCAATTAAAAAATAATGTCACAAAAAAGCAAAAACCACGCTTTTTGATTTTTTGTGTCCGCTTAAACCAAATCGCTAAGCGAGGCCGAAGGCCGAGGGTGGTGATTTGAGAATTCTACGCTACTTTCTTCCAAACGCTATCATTGATGATTTGATTGGTAAGGCGGCCTTGTTTTTGTAATGATAATAATGCGCCTAATGTTGTTAAATCAGTTTTTCCCAATTTATAGGCAACTTGATTTGGGCTTTTGATTTTTGGCGCAATCGGCAAAAACATTGCAGAATTGGCCTGTGTTTTTGCATTTAATAACCAGCAAAGCGCCGCAGCTTTATCGGGGTTTTCATTCCAAAGGTTCGGGTTTTCAAAAATTGCAGATTGCATTGCCACAACAGCATCAGAAGCACTTGCATGGGCAACAAAATTCATTGGAAAGCCAGTGCGCTCAAGCAATTCTTTGCCGCCTGAAATCATTAATACGCAATCATTCAATAAAAATAGCATTCTACCCAACCTTAATCGATAGAATATACATTATGAATCTTAATTATTCCCCAATTGTAATGAAATTATTCTACGCGCTCGATTAAAAAATCGCGGCCCTTTGTGTCCTCTATTTCTACCACCCAAAGGTCACTATCTTGAATGAGGCGTTTTTGAATATATTCATCAATTGTATTTTCCAATGAAATATCGGTTTTCTTTGCCAATTGTGAACTTAAATCAACCCAAATCAAATCCCCCTGCCCATTTCTTGAAGGGGTAAGTAATTTTGATTCGTCGCGCGAAATCACGATTTTAACAAGCGCGCTTCCAAAATCTGCATCACCTTTATGAACAATATGTGCAAAAGCCCCGCCAATTTCTGCGCGTTTAATCAATGCACTAATCCAAATTGACGTCTTTAAATCTCTTATCATTTAGGCTTTTTATCATTCATTAACCTCAAATTAAAGCGGTCTAATCATTTTATAGCGATGTTGAATAAATATATTTTACCAGCTTCAATTTTATTTTGCACATTACCCCAAGCATCTTTTGCGCAAGTATCACCGCAAGAAAGATTATTTGCTGATCGCGTTGCAATATTAGCGTTAAATGACAAATGCCATATTTTTGATGATGGTGAAAAACGCGCCCTATATGCCTTTATGATGCAGGCACGCGGCAATTTGCTTAAAATGGGAACAGAAGACCAAAGAATAAGGCTTTTGGCA
>CAZKYS010000216.1:0-2534 GCA_964557085.1 uncultured Caulobacteraceae bacterium | reverse complement strand
CGATTTGGCCTTATAACTAACCCCAATATTGGCATCAATTAAGCCATTGGCGGGTGTGTTTAGGAATTTGTCAACCCAACCATCAAATGCATGATTTGTTCCAAGTGGGAATTGGAAGGCGCGTATTCCATTGCCTTCTTTGGCTTCATATTGGGCCTTTAATTGCCAATTACCGAAGCTTATTGAAGGCTCTACCGAATAATAATTTAATTCAACGTTTGCAGTATTATTGGCATAATCTTTTTGATTAGCAAATTCCGCGTTAAACCCAAGTTTGAAAGTTGGGTGTGCTTTGACAATTTCATAACGCGCACCAAATGTTTGCGTTGATAAAGCAGCAGCATTTGGTAAATCCAACAAATAGTCATAGACACTAATTTTACCAAAGGTTTTTGCGTCATAACTTAAGTTCAACAAATGGATTTGTGTATCTTTCCAAGTTCCTTGTGCCGAATTCGTCCCGAAAATACGATTTACCTGTGTGGAATAGGCATAGAAAATTTCTGTGTTTGCAAAGCTATTATTTTTGACACTAATTGCATCAAATGTTTGATCATTTTGTCGCCAGCCAACCGCGCCAATATGCCGCTGATTATTTAAATTTATAATTTGACGACCAAGTGTCACCGAAGTTTTTGGCAATCCTGTATAATCCACATAAAGCCTATTCACCAGCGTGTTATTTGGGTCGGCAACTATTGGATATGTGGTTTTGCCATTAATAGTATCGTTAAAATTACTGCCAAATAAATTAGTAATATTTTCAAATTCAATAAGTGCAGATACCCCGTTAAAGTGCTTGGTTTGATAGTTAATTTTAGTCTGCAAAGTCGTTGCATTTGCATCGTTCGTAATTCCTAATTGATCGACATATTCATAACGCAATCGCGCGTCAAAATGGGTTTGACCATTTGAAATGGCATCAATTAAAGATACAGCCTGAGCCTTTGCAGCTATGGGGGAACATAGTGCTAAAAAAGAAGTGCATAATAAGAGGTTTAGATTTGTGTTTTTCATCTTAAAGATTCCTAATTTAAAACCCTCAAGCCCTTTCAAACTAATTTTCGTACTTAGGCGAAATTATTGCCTGTGTTATGGGGAGGGCATCTAAATATTACAATTTCGCGCTAAGACGGCTTGACCTAAGTCAAGGAAATGACAATTAAGCCAGTATTTACTGCCTATTTTTAACCTTTGGCTAATGCATGAAACAGTTTTTCAATAAACCAATTTTCTCACTCGGTTTTAGGCCGTTTTTTTTGATGGCTATGGCCTTTTTGCCCATGGTAACACTATATTTTGTGCTTTCTTTTACAGGTATTTTTACCAGTCAAAACCTAGGATGGGACATAGTAAACTGGCATCGCCACGAAATGGTTTTTGGTTATTCAAGTGCGGTAATTGCGGGGTTTTTACTAACTGCAGTGCCAAATTGGACCGGGCATTCAACGCCAAAAGGCTCACAGCTAGCTTTATTATGTGGTTTTTGGATTATTGGCCGATTTGCAATGCTCTTTAGTGCATATTTGCCTAAATACGTCGTCGCTATCTGTGACATTCCATTTTATTTCTTCGCGGCAGTCGCTATTTTACCGGCGCTAATAAAATCACAAAATAGACGAAACTACTTTTTTCTCTTGTTATTGTTTTTCCAATCAATAGCAAATTCAATTATGCATTTCGGCGATCCCGAACTTGGCATGCGAATGGGATTGAATATTATAATTCTAATAATGCTTATAATCGGTGGCCGCATAATCCCTTTCTTCACTGAAAATGCAAAGGGTATAAAAATATATCGTGATCCGCGTATTGAAAAACTTGCGATGTATTGCGCAATTGGTGCCGCTATATTGGATATTTGGCGATTTGCGCCAATGTTAAGCGGCTTTGCACTTTTATTGGCGGCATTTTCTAATCTTTGGCGCTTTACTCAGTGGAAAACCATTGAATCTCTCGATGAGCCATTGTTATGGATTTTACATATTGGCTATTTCTGGCTGGTTGTAGGAATGTTTCTTAAGGCATTGGATCTTTTTGGGTTCCATATTCCAAATGCGGTTGCCAATCATGCTTTCACTATTGGGGGAATTGCAACTTTAACAATGGGAATGATGGCGCGTGTAAGCCTTGGTCATACGGGGCGACCACTTAAAGTGCATAATACAATTATTTTGGCTTTTATAATGGTTAATATGGCGGCATTTGCACGGGTATTTTGGGTATGGATTTTGCCACATCAAACTTCTTCTATCTATTTATTTTCCGCAACCTTGTTAAGTGTCTCATTCATTCTGATGCTTCCAATATATTTTCCAATTCTTACAAATGAGCGGTTTTCAAAAAAGGTTTAGAAATTTTAGAAAAATTGATTTATGTCAATAATTCTTTAGCAAATCACAATATATAGTGTTCATATTCCAATTAACCCCTATATATAGCGAGTGTGCAATGTTAAAAAGCCAAGCAATTGAATTAAAAACTAGCTCAAATTCAACCAAAATTGATTGTAACGATGCGATTTCTGAATATAT
>CAZKYS010000215.1:0-2601 GCA_964557085.1 uncultured Caulobacteraceae bacterium | reverse complement strand
TTCGCCGCATGGTAAAAAGATTAAAAAAGTGTATTTTCTAAAAAAGGATTTTAAATGCACCACTCAAAATCAGAACTTCATTTTATATCCCGTATCGGCTGGTTAAGGGCCGCAGTTTTGGGGGCAAATGATGGAATTATTTCAACTGCATCACTAATTGTTGGTGTGGCTGCAAGTTCGGTTGATAAGAATGCAATTCTTTTAACAGGCGTTGCGGGTCTGGTTGCTGGCGCTTTATCAATGGCTGCGGGCGAATATGTTTCCGTAAGTTCACAAGCCGATACAGAGAAATCTGATATAGCCCGTGAGAAAAACGAATTAAGTGATTTTCCTGATGCTGAATTAGATGAATTGCAACATATTTATATAAAACGCGGCCTAACGCCTGAATTGGCGCTTGATGTTGCCAAGCAATTACATACGCATGATGCATTGGGCGCGCATATGCGTGACGAACTTGGCTTGTCTGAACATACAGAAGCCAAGCCAATTCAGGCAGCAATTACGTCGGCAATAACTTTTGCTTGTGGCGCATTTTTACCGCTTTTGGCTTTATTATTATCACCAAATGATATTGCGGTTTGGTCGGTTTCTATAAGCGCGATTTTCTTTCTTGCCTTACTTGGTGGTTTGGGTGCGGCAACTGGTGGTTCAAGCCTTTATAAGGCAATTGCACGCGTAACTTTTTGGGGTGCTATTGCAATGGCAGTAACGGCGGGAATTGGGAAATTATTTGGTGCGGTGGTTTAATCACCCTAATTCTTCAACCAATTCTTCCCATTCGGCCTCAAGTTTAGCCAATTTTTTGCCATGCCATTCGATTTTTTTGGTTAAATCCATGGCTGCTTGGTGGTTTTGTTTGAAAATATTTGGATCACCCAATTGATTTTCAAAATCGGCAATTGCGGTCTGTTCGATTGCCATGTCTTTTTCAAGGCGTTCGATTTTGCGCTTTAAATTGCCTTCATTGCTTGGTTTTGGTTTAGCAGGTTTTGGTGCATCATTTTTATTTTTATCGCCATTATTTTGTTTAGGCGATTTTCCACCTGTATCTGGCCTGTCGGCATTAAGAACCATTTGGCGGTAATCGGATAAATCGCCATCATATTGGGTGGCACGCCCATCATGGACAAGCCATAATCTATCGGCGCTTGCCTCTGCTAAATAGACGTCGTGCGTAATAAGCAAAACTGCGCCATCAAATTCATTAAGCGCATGAATAAGTGCCTCACGGCTGTCGATGTCCAAATGTGATGTCGGTTCGTCCAAAATTAAAATATGTGGGCGCGAATAGGCCATAATACCCATCAAAAGCCGCACTTTTTCACCGCCAGAAAGTTTTTCAACATTCGTATCAATTTTTTCATGCGGAAAGCCAAGGGATGCAGCAATGGCGCGGTGTTTGGCTTCGCCGGCATTGGGTTCCATATCGCGAATATGCTGTAAAACTGTTTGACCAATGTGCAATTCATCCAATGAATCTTGGGAGAAATAGCCAATTTTTACATTGCGCGCGGCACGTCTTTCGCCGTTTAAAAGTGCCAATCTTTCGCCAATTGATTTTACAAGAGTGGTTTTACCCTGCCCATTTGGCCCGATAATTACAATCCTATCATCACCATCAAGGCGGAAATTCACATTCTTAAGAACAGGTTGCCCCTTAATATATCCCAAATCCGCATTTTCGATTTGGATTAATGGGCTTGCAAGTTCGCTTGGTTCATAAAAATGAAATGGAACTGCGCGGTCTTCAATTGGAACTTGAATATCTTGCATTTTTTCAAGCATTTTGATGCGCGATTGCGCTTGGCGTGCTTTTGATGCTTTGGCGCGGAAGCGGTCAACAAAGGCCTGAAGATGTTGTTTTGCAGCATCTTGCTTTGCCTTTTGCCCCGCAAGATTTGCCATTCTTTCGGCGCGGCGTTTTAGATATGTATCATAGCCGCCAGTATAGACTTCAAGTTTTTGATTTTCGAGGGCAAGGATATGTGTAACCGAACGGTTCAAAACCTCACGGTCATGTGAAACCACCAAAACCGTATGCGGATATTTTACCAAATAATTTTCAAGCCATGCCGCGCCTTCTAAATCAAGGTAATTTGTCGGCTCATCTAAAATCAACAAATCAGGCTGCGAAACCAAAACGCCCGCAAGTGCGGCGCGCATACGCCAGCCACCTGAAAATTCGCGGGCAGGGCGGTTTAAATCTTCTTGCTCAAAACCAAGGCCAACCATGATTTCTGCGGCCCGTGCCTCAGACGAATAGGCATCAATATCCAAAAGGCGGGCATGGATTTCGCCAATGCGGTGGGGGTCGGTTGCGGTTTCGGCCTCTACCATTAATGCGTGGCGTTCAAGATCTTGTTCAAGCACCATTTCCATCATTGGTGTGTCGGATGCGGCAACTTCTTGGGCTACAAAGCCCATTCTTGCGCCGCGTTTTAATTGAATTGGTGAATTGGGTTTGCCAATTTCTTCGCGAATTAATTTCAAAAGGGTTGATTTACCCGTGCCATTTTTGCCAATAAGGCCAACTTTCCAGCCATCGGAAATAAAGCATGACGCATTATCAAATAAATGACGTCGCCCAAATGAAAATGT
>CAZKYS010000214.1:0-2660 GCA_964557085.1 uncultured Caulobacteraceae bacterium | reverse complement strand
TGCCAATTTGCGCGATAGATTGACAATTAAGGGCTAACGGCGGAGCCCGCCAAAAGCCCGCCATCAATGTTAAATTCACTTCCAGTTACATAGGCCGATGCATCAGAGGCAAGGTAAAGCGCCATTGCCGCAACTTCATTGGTTGTGCCAAAGCGTTTTAATGGTGTGTCTTTTACAAAACCCGCCATTTTTTCTTCGCGGTCATCGCCATCGCCGATTATTGCCTCCCACATTGGGGTAAGGATTGCGGCGGGGTGAATTGAATTACATCTAATTTTTGCACCAATTTGCGCACAATAAAGGGCAACACTTTTGGTATGATTACGAATTGCCGCTTTTGATGATGCATAGGCAGAGGCATTTGGAATGCCAACCAAGCCTGAACGTGATGAAATATTTATGATAGAGCCGATGCCATTTGGCTTCATTGCTTTAATCGCATATTTGCAACCTAAAAACACGCCATCAAGATTGGTTTCATGAACTTTGCGCCAATCATCTAAACTTGCATTTTCAGGGTCGTGCGGCACAAAGCCATCTTCAAAACCCGTAATGCCCGCATTATTGACCAAAATATCAAGCCGCCCATAATTTTTAGTGATTTCAGCAATTGCATCTTGCCATTCAATCTCATTGCGAACATCAAGTTTGATATATTTATTAACTTCAATAGGTGGGGTGTCATGCAAATCGCTATAGATTACAATTGCACCATTTTCTTCAAATGTTTTTGCAATTGCATAGCCAATGCCACGTGCAGCGCCAGTTACAAGCGCAATTTTATTGTCTAAATTTTTCAAGATTATTTCCTTAAGTATAGTGTTTCGCGCATAAAGCGCATCAATAAATAATTCTATTTTATGAAATCACGACACATATCCTTAAAACTATAATCTACATGCAAATTTGATTTTGGTCAAATAAAAATGGGCGCATTATGCGCCCAATTCAGCTTGTGCTTTTGCTTGAGGTCTTTGTGTCGCCCAAATACAAGCGGCAATAATCCAGATTGCATCAAACATTGGCATTCCAGATTGCTTTAATCCAACAATTCCTGTTGCCGTAAAATATAATCCAAAGGCCAAATCCAAAATTTGTATAATCGCCATTGCACGTATCCAAAAACGGTGTTTTTCAATATTATTTGAAATTATTATTAAAGCCGCGCCATAAACCAAAAAGCGCGAAGCAAGCATTCCAAGTTGATAATGTATATCCTTTGGTGGAACACTTTGCCCCATTGCGGATAAAATCATATCGGGTGCAAATGCAAATGCTATTCCAAGAATGATTTGTAACATACCGATTAAAATTAGAAGATTTCGTTTCATTTTTCTTTTCCTTTCACTAAATCCCAATTTTGATTGTATTGAAATAGGGTTTTAGATTCTTTTTTCGCGTTTCTTATCCAAAAACCGCTTTTAAATTTTTGGACAACGCGCTTGATTAATTTACATAATCAACTATAAAAAAAGAAGTAGTTACAAAAAATATAGTTATAAATTTTTGAGATAAATATGAACTTGCTTAAAAAACATTCAAAAAATCAATGTGATACTGAATGCCCAATTGCAGTAACATCGAACGTAATTGATGGTAGATGGACGACGCTTATCATTCGCGAGCTTATGAATGGGAAGAAACGCTATAATGAATTATTGCGTGCATTGGTTGGAATTTCGCCGCGTATGCTTGCTTTGCGTCTTAAAATGCTTGAAGAAAATAAAATTGTATTACGCACAGTTTTTGATACAAACCCACCAACAACTGAATATTCACTAACGAAATTGGGAAATGAATTTTCGATTGTTTTAAATGCAATGGCGCAATTTGGAAATAAGATACAAAATTATAAAGATGAAAAATAAAACAATTCTTTTCGACCTTGATGGCACAATTATCGACCCTGGATTTGGAATTATAAAATCATATTGCAATGCGCTTAAGGCTTTGGGGCATGAAGATAAAATCACTGATGATATGAATTGGGTTATCGGCCCACCACTAAGGAAAAGCTTCGCCCAAATCCTACCGCCTGAATTAGTCGAAGAAGCGGTTGTAAAATATCGCGAATTTCACGCAGCAGGCGGCTTAATCGAAGCAACAATATATGATGGCATTCGTGAAACCATTATTGCACTTAAAGAAAATGGCTATCAATTATTTATCTGTACGGCAAAAAATGTTCCATTTGCGACAAAAAATATCGAACAATTTGATTTAAAGCCGTATTTCACCGAAATTTATGGATCCCATCTTGACGGAACCTTTGATGATAAGGGTGAATTAATCGCACATATTCTTCAAACCCATAGTCTTGACCCGCAAAATACATTCATGATTGGCGACAGGGAACATGATATGATTGCCGCAGATAAGAATAATGTAACAGGCTTTGGCGCTTTGTGGGGTTATGGTTCAATTGACGAATTAAACGCGGCGGGGGCAAAAAAAATATTCAATGAGCCAAATGAAATAATTCAATATTTTTCAAAATAAGCAATTTTTGAGGCAATGAATTGGCAACCCGTGTGAAATACTTCAATTGGTGATAATCCGTAGATTTTTGTATCTATTATAGTTTCTTGCGAATTATATATTTTTATGGCGCAAGAATATTTATTAAGGTCTACTTCTAAAACTGGTAATAATAAAATTGC
>CAZKYS010000213.1:0-2734 GCA_964557085.1 uncultured Caulobacteraceae bacterium | reverse complement strand
TATAATGATTTAACATTAAATGGTTCGGTGACTTATACGGATGCGGTGATTAATTCTAACACTTTGACACCAACCAATGTCGGTCACAGACCGCGCCGTCAAGCACCATGGATTTATTCACTTTCTGCTGATTATAAAATGGGTAAATTCGATTTGGGTGCTAATATTTATGGAACCGCCGATTCATATGGTGACTTCCAAAATTGGTTCAAAATGGATGGTTTTGCAACTGTTGGCGCTTATGTAACTTACCATATGTCTGATAATTTGACGCTTTCATTGAATGCGAACAATTTGTTTGACACTGTTGGCTTTACCGAAGGTGAAACCGATAATGGTCGCTATTTCAAAGTGGACGGAAGCACGAATTATAACATGACTTCGGCACGCCCAATTGCAGGAAGGACGATTTCTGCAAGATTGAAATATAATTTCTAATTCCCTCGTTGTGCGGGCTTTTGTTAAAATGCCCGCACTTTCTCTCTCCAACTAACTTCAAAACTCTCTAGACTTGCTCGCAAGAGTATCCCCAGAAGTCTAGAGCTTGGGCAGCGTTTCGGCGCTGCCCTTTTTGGAAGAATTAATATGCAAAATATTGTTATTTTAGGCGGCGGAACTGCGGGCTGGATTACGGCATCTGGTCTTGCGCGCGTGCTTTTGAAGAATGGTTCAAAGAATTTCAATATTAAACTTATTGAGAGCGATGAAATTGGCACAATCGGTGTTGGCGAAGCGACAATTCCTTCAATCATTGAATTTATTCAATTTTTGAATATTGACCAATTAGATTTTATAAAAAATACCGACGCAACATTTAAACTTGGTATTGAATTTAATGATTGGCAAAAAATTGGCCATTCATATTTTCACCCGTTTGGCACATTAGGGCCAGAAGTTGATAATAAGCCATTATTCGGGCATTGGATGCGCGAAAAATTAAATGGCGCACAAGTTGAATTGATGGATTTATCAATTTGTGCACAACTTGCAAAAAATAATAAGTTTCTAACGCCAAATCAACAAAACCAAATTTGCCATGATAATTTTGGTTATGCCTTGCATTTTGATGCTTCATTAGTGGCAAAATATTTAAAAGATTATGCCATAAATATTGGGGTTGAACATATTAATTCTAAAATTGGCGAAATTAAAAAAGACGAAAAAAACAATATCTCTGCCCTTATTACCACAGATAATAAAGAAATTAAGGGTGATTTTTTCATCGATTGTTCGGGCTTTAGATCCATAATTTTGGGTGAGGCTTTGGAAGCAAAATATGAAGATTGGTCACATTGGCTACCGTGTGATAGCGCGCTCGCAATTCAAACCGATGAAAAAACAACACTAAACCCATATACAAAATCAAGTGCGCGGGGCGCAGGTTGGACATGGCAAATTCCACTTAGAACAAGAATGGGCAATGGCTATGTTTATTCAAGTGAATATGTAAATGATGATGATGCCTTAGATACTTTGCTTAATTCCATAAAAGGTAACAAAATTACCGAACCGCGAAAAATAAAATTCAAAGCAGGCGCACGTGAAGTTACATGGAAAAATAATTGCCTTGCCCTTGGTTTGTCATCAGGGTTTTTGGAACCATTGGAATCAACCAGTATTCATTTGGTTATTTCAAACCTCTATCGCTTTTTAGATTTATTCCCAAGTGGCGATGATTGGCACTTATTGCAACAAAAATTCAATAAAGCTGCCAAGCAAGAGCTTGAGGAAATACGCGATTTCATTATCCTACATTATTGCAAAACCCAAAGGCAGGACACTGAATTTTGGAAATATTGTAAGAATATGGACATCCCGCCAAGCCTTGCGCAAAAAATTGAATTCTTTGAAAATAATGGGAAAATAAGCACTGATTATTATGACTTATTCAAACCAACAAGTTGGGTTTCGGTTCTTATTGGTATGGGCGTTGATTTCAAAACTTATGATAATTTGATTGATGCCATCAAACCCGAATTTTCGCAAAAAATCCTTCAAAACTTTGTTCAAATCGTAAATCATGGGGCAAATTCTTCGCCCTTTCATGCCGATATTTTAAAAAATCTATAAAAATGCTTGATATTATAAATAAAACCAAAATCGACTATCGCCCTAAATTGCATTTTACGCCAAAGGTAAATTGGATAAATGATCCAAATGGTTTGGTATATTTTGATGGCGAATGGCATTTATTCTTTCAATATAATCCATTCGGTGATGAATGGGGGCATATGCATTGGGGGCATGCAGTTTCCAAAGATTTATTAAATTGGGAAGAATTACCAATCGCAATCCATGAAGATGAAGAATATATGATATTCTCTGGCTCTTGTGTGATTGATTGGAATAATTCATCTGGCCTTGGTGATGGCATTAACCCGCCAATGATTGCGATTTATACGGGCAGCGCGCAAAATTGGGAAAAGCAGGTTCAATGCCTTGCCATAAGCCATGATAAAGGGCGCACCTTCACCAAATATTCGAACAATCCTGTTCTTGATATTAATCAAAAAGATTTTCGTGATCCCAAAGTTTTTTGGCATGAAGAAACCAAAAATTGGATAATGGTAATTGCAAATTCAACCGAAAACACAATTTCAATTTATTCATCAAAAAACCTTATTTCATGGGAATTTCAAAGTAATTTTGGCCCCGCAGGAATTGATGGCAAATTATGGGAATGCCCCGATTTATTTGCATTAAAAGTTGAAGAAACAGATGAAATAAAATGGGT
>CAZKYS010000212.1:0-2739 GCA_964557085.1 uncultured Caulobacteraceae bacterium | reverse complement strand
TAGAAATTGGGAAAAACTGCCCCCAAATGTTTGCCAAAACAATCAATGCAATACCCAATATCGCAATTTTTAATGCTGCATCTTTTTTGTTTGGGTTTTGTCGTAAAAAATCAACAACCAAAAAACCCGTCAAAATATTTACCAAAGAAGGGATAATTCCCAATAATCCTTCGGGATCGAATGGAATGCCTTCACCTTTATAAAGATGGCTTGCGCCAATTAGTGAAAGGTCAAGTTTAAGGGCGGCATTATTTTCAAGGCTATAATCACCAAATTGCGCCATCAAAAACCAATATAAAAATAATGCGGCGATTGAATAAATTATCGCACCCTTCTTGCCCACATAATGTAAAAGTAGTGATGCAAGTGCGAAGCAAATACCAATTCGTTGTAGTACGCCCAAAATGCGTAAGTTTTCAATTTCCATGAAAACGATTTCGCCATTTGTAACGCGAAAAAAAGGAAAGTTTGAAACCACAAAACCACATATAAAAATCAAAATCGCACGGCGAATTGTTTTACTTAAAAACGCCGCATCACCCATATTTTCATAGCGCGGCAAAGAAAAAACCATTGCCGAACCAACAACAAAAAGGAAAGTTGGAAAAACTAAATCAGTTAATGTAAAGCCAAACCAAGGTGCATGAAGAAGCTGTGAATATGACAATTCACCAGAAATCGACATATTGACCACAATCATCAAAACAAGTGTTAGGCCACGCATTACATCAATTGCCAAATAGCGATTTTGTAGTTTTTCCATCAATCACCTATTTTGTTTTAAGCGCTTGTGCGATTGCTTTTTTTACCAATACATCCATTACGGCATAACCATCTTTATTTGGATGAACACCATCGCCAGAATATTTAAGTGGTAGGCCATCGGCGCCATCATTCATTGGTGTATTATAATCAAGATAAGTTATTTTATTGGTTTTCGCATAAGATTTAATCCATTTATTTAATTCGACTATGCGCGGGGCAGGGCGCATTTCTGGCGCCCAATAATAGCGCGATGCCGGCAATATACTTGATAAGACAATTTTGATATTATGGCTTTTTGCCAAATCGCACATTGATGCGATATTATCTTCAATCATTTCATTGGTCGCAGGGCCAGTATTTCCCGCAATATCATTGGTTCCCGCCAAAATAACAACCACTTTTGGTTTTAATGCAATAACATCAGCACGAAAACGTAAAAGCATTTGTGGTGTTGTTTGACCACTAATGCCGCGATTTATGTATGATTGATTTGCAAAAAGTGCCTTGCCCTCTTTGTCCCAAAATTCAGTTATGGAATCGCCCATGAAAACAACACGATTTGCATCATAAGGTTTTGATGCAACTTCAGCATTCTTTGCACGATAAGCGCCAAGATTGGCCCAATCTGCATTGTCGCAATATGCATTTTGTGGAAGTACGAAAGTTGCCGTAATGGCAATAAGGCTTAATATAGTTTTTTTCATTTTTACCTATTTTCAATTGTGCTTATGTGGCCATGGCGGCCATTTTTGTCGAATGCCACAACATTTATCACGCCCTTATCTTTGATTGGTCCGTTTACAATTGGGCTCTTTGTATTTGGCATTTCATTACCAAAACTATAGCGCAAATCAAAGCCAGGCAATTGATAATTTACCAATATTTGCCCATTTTCAATTTTCAAACCTGGTGGTGGAATACGATAATTTATATCAGGCATTTGCGCGCTTAATTTTGGTAAAACTATTTTGCCAAGTTGGTTCACAAAATTTGACCATTCATCTTGATTGTCTTCTTTTGGAATATTCCAACCGCGATAAGAAAGGGCATAAAGGCGCGGCAACATCATATAATCAATGAATTTTGCCTCACGCATGGTTTCGGAAAACATCATAGCCTCTACGCCCATAATATTTTTTTGTGCTTCATTATTCAATTGCACTTTGGTTGGGTTTTGTGTGCCTTTCATTGCATATGGATTGAATGAAAATGAATTATCAAGGTCAGTATAATTTGCCCAATTATGCCCACCTTCTAAAACGTCTTCGGAATGGGCCATATCAAGATAAAAATTGGTAACAGGCCCCAAAACAACTTTATAACCATTATTGGCAAGGCGATATGCAAGATCTTCTGAACCTTCAAGATTATTCCAAACAAAAAGTGTTGCATCGCGGTTTAGGAATTTTGGATTAATCGGGTAATTTTTTTCACGTTTTACGCCTAATTCTTCCCAAGCACCAATTTTGAAACCGTGTTTTGTGACTATATTGCTAACATTATCGTAAAAATAATCCCATAATTGATTGGTTGAACTCATTCCCAATTCATTCATTTTTTTGATTGCTAATGGTGATTTTTCCCATGCGCCATTCGCCAATTCATCGCCGCCAACTTGAAGCATTGTTTGCTTAACATCTGCTTTTTTATACATTTGCGCGATTTCACTTGTTACAGTTTCAATAAATTTATAAGTCGATGGAAGGGCAGGGTTCATCACATCATCAGTATAATTTTGCGCCGTATGATATTGGGATTTATCGTCTGGATCGCTTAAAAGATATTTATCTGGGTTTTTATCACCTGCGGCAATAAGTTTGCGATTGAGCGATTCCATTGATTTCACTGCGGCGCGCGAATGCCCCGGCATTTCAATCTCAGGAATAATATCAATATGGTTTTTTGCGGCATATTGAAGGATTTCTATAAAGTCAGCTTGGGTAAAATAGCCACTTCCATGCTTATCATTCATAT
>CAZKYS010000211.1:0-2749 GCA_964557085.1 uncultured Caulobacteraceae bacterium | reverse complement strand
ACATCGTCGGCCAGTTAAGTGGTTAGGAATAGCTATTGCTCGAAGTGAAATGTCGGAGTCATTGCGCAATTCGGCTGGCTCAATAGGAACGGTCTGTGAGCTTAAACCGCATTCAGAAGAAATTGAGCGATTTCTTCAACCGCTAAGTAACATTAAAAGTGGACTAGCATCAGTTAATAATGAGGAAATAGAAGACCTAGTCTCATTTACAATGGAAAAACACTTAGAGGATTTTTTGGTTGCTAACTGGGCGCAAACTGAACTTGCAAAGCAATTTGATATTTACGAAGAAGACGGCGAACGCGTTGGTCAACAATATCAAACTGGTGCGGGGGTTATTGATATTTTGGCGGTAAGCAAAGACAAAAAGCGTTTATTAGTAGTTGAGTTAAAACGCGGTCGCGCAAGTGATAAAGTCGTGGGTCAAATTCTACGATACATGGGATATATAAAGGAACAGATAGCAGAGACAAATCAAAGTGTCGAAGGTGTTATTATTGCTTTGGAGGATGATCAAACAATGCGCTGGGCAATTTCTAACGTTCCTTCAATTTCATTTTACAAGTATCAGGTCAGCTTCAAATTGGTAAAGGCGTGATTGCGATGTCCGATATTGGAAAGGCAGAAAGCGTTACTCAAACTCGAATTATTACGCTTTTCAAAGAAGTGCTTGGCTATACTTATTTGGGTGATTGGTCAGACCGACCCAATAATAGCAATATCGAAGAAAAACATTTAACCCAATATCTTGAAAATCGCGGATATACAAAGGCGCAAATAAGCGCCGCAATTTATAAATTACGAACCGAAGCGGAAAACCATAGCCGCACACTCTATGGTAACAACAAAGCGGTTTATGGGCTATTGCGCTATGGTGTGCAGGTAAAAACTGACGTTGCCGCGAATACCGAAACCGTGCATTTAATTGATTGGGAAAACCCCGAACTAAATAATTTTGCAATCGCCGAAGAAGTAACGCTTAAAGGCAATGCCGAACGGCGCACGGATTTGGTTTTATATATCAATGGCATTGCAATTGGCGTTATCGAACTTAAAAATAGCCGCGTTAGCATTGGTGACGGCATTCGCCAAAACCTTTCAAATCAACAGCCCGAATTTAATGAATGGTTTTTTACTACTAATCAATTCGTGTTTGCGGGAAATGATTCCGAAGGCTTGCAATATGGTGCAATCGGCACACCCGAAAAATTCTTTCTTAAATGGAAAGAGGACGAAGACGATAATAGCGGCTATAAATTAGACAAATATCTTTTGAAAATCTGTGAAAAAAATCGCTTGATTGAATTAATGCATGATTTTGTTTTGTTTGATGCGGGATATAAAAAACTTCCCCGTGTGCACCAATATTTTGGGATAAAGGCGGCGCAAGAAAAACTTCGCAAACGTGAAGGCGGAATCATTTGGCATACCCAAGGAAGTGGCAAATCAATCGTAATGGTATTGCTTGCCAAATGGATTTTAGAAAACAAGCCCGATGCCCGCGTCGTCATTGTAACCGATCGCGATGAATTGGATAAACAAGTTGAACGCGTCTTTAATGATGCAGGCGAAACCATAAAACGCACCAGCAGTGGGCGCGATTTGATGAACCAATTAGGTCAGCCAACACCGCGCCTATTATGCTCATTAGTTCATAAATTTGGGCGCAGAGATGTTGATGATATTGACGCATTCATCAAAGAACTTGAAGCCCAACCAAGCTCAACAGTGGGCGAGGTTTATGTATTTGTTGATGAATGCCACCGCACCCAAAGCGGCAAACTACACCGTGTAATGAAGGCAATGATGCCAAATGCGGTTTTCGTTGGCTTTACGGGAACGCCACTCTTGAAAAAAGATAAGGCGACAAGTTTTGAAGTTTTTGGAAACTATATCCATACCTATAAATTCAGCGAAGCGGTTGAAGATGAAGTCGTGCTCGACCTTATTTATGAAGCCCGCGACATTGACCAAAGGCTAGGCTCTGAGGATAAAATTGACCAATGGTTTGAAGCAAAAACCAAAGGCCTCAACGACTGGCAAAAAGATGAATTAAAGAAAAAATGGGGGACTATGCAAAGCGTGCTTAGTTCCCGTTCACGCATGGAGCGTGTGGTTTCTGATATTATATTTGATTTCAGTGTGAAGCCGCGACTTTCTTCCGAGCGCGGAAATGCGATTTTGGTGGCTTCAAGTATTTTTGAAGCGTGCAAATATTATGCGCTATTTCAAAAAACTTCGTTCAAAAATAGATGCGCCGTTATTACGTCTTACAACCCACAAAACAAAGACGTAACGCTCGAGGAAACGGGCGCAAATACCGAAACTGATAAGCAATTTATTTTCAATACTTACACCGAACTATTGAAAGACGTTAATCCAAAACCAAATATGTCCGCAACCGAGACTTATGAGGAAAATGCCAAGGCACTATTCACAAAAGAACCCGCAAACATGAAATTGCTTGTGGTGGTTGATAAGCTTCTTACAGGCTTCGATGCGCCGCCATGCTCCTATCTATATATTGATAAATCAATGCAAGACCATGGGCTTTTCCAAGCCATTTGCCGCACCAATCGTTTAGATGGTGAAGATAAGGATTTTGGCTATATCGTCGATTACAAAGACCTGTTCAGCAAAGTTGAAAATGCAATCGCGGTTTATTCATCGGAATTGGATACAAGTTCAGGCGGTGACAGCCCGCAAATTATGCTTCAAGATCGCCTTAAAAAAGGCCGTGAAAAACTCG
>CAZKYS010000210.1:0-2776 GCA_964557085.1 uncultured Caulobacteraceae bacterium | reverse complement strand
GAATGAGGCTGGTATCGTTGCAATTGGTGCTGAAGTTAATCCTGGTGACATTTTGGTTGGTAAAGTTACGCCAAAAGGCGAAACCCCAATGACACCAGAAGAAAAACTTCTTCGTGCAATCTTCGGTGAAAAAGCATCAGATGTTCGTGATACTTCTATGAAAGTTCCGCCGGGCGTTTCTGGTACTGTTGTTGAAGTTCGCGTATTCAATCGTCACGGCGTTGAAAAAGATCAACGTGCAAAACAAATTGAACGTGAAGAAATCGAACAACTAGCCAAAGACCGCGATGACGAATTAGCAATTCTTGAGCGCAATATTTACGGTCGTATGAAAGAAATCCTAACTGGTGCTGATGCTGTATCTGGCCCTAAAGGTTTCTCTGGCGGTAAAATTGCGGAAGATGATTTGCGTCAATTCTCTAAAGGTCAGTGGTGGCAATTTGCGCTTTCAGACGAAGCTGTAATGGCGGAAATCGAAGCAATTAAAGCGCAATATGATTCATCAAAACGCGAATTGGATTCACGCTTTGAAGATAAGGTTGAAAAATGTAAACAAGGTGATGACCTTCTTCCTGGTGTGATGAAAGTTGTTAAAGTGTTTGTTGCGGTTAAACGCAAACTTCAACCTGGTGATAAAATGGCGGGTCGTCACGGGAATAAAGGTGTGATTTCACGCATCAACCCTATCGAAGACATGCCATTCCTTGAAGATGGTACTTATGTTGATATCGTGTTGAACCCACTAGGCGTTCCTTCACGTATGAACGTTGGTCAAATTTTGGAAACTCACCTTGGTTGGGCATGTGCTGGTCTTGGGAAACAAGTTACCGAAGCATTAGAAGCATACCAACGTGCAGGCCAAAAAGATCAATATATCGCAACTTTGAAAGATATTTATGGTGAAGACCAAGAGCTTCCAACTTCTGACGAAGAATTGATTACTTTGGGTGAGAACCTTGCAAAAGGTGTTCCGATTGCAACCCCTGTATTTGACGGTGCAAAAGAAAGTGACATTCGTCATTATCTTGCGAAAACTGGCAATAAAGAACATGGTCAATCGACACTTTATGATGGTCGTACTGGCGAAGCCTTCAGCCGTGAAGTAACCGTTGGTTACATTTATATGTTGAAACTTCATCACCTTGTTGACGATAAGATTCACGCCCGTTCAATCGGTCCATATTCACTTGTTACGCAACAACCATTGGGCGGTAAGGCACAATTCGGTGGTCAGCGCTTCGGTGAGATGGAGGTCTGGGCACTTGAAGCTTATGGTGCAGCTTACACCTTGCAAGAGATGCTTACTGTTAAATCGGATGACGTTGCTGGTCGTACAAAAGTTTATGAAGCTATTGCACGCGGCGAAGACAAATTCGATGCTGGTATCCCTGAATCGTTCAACGTTTTGGTCAAAGAGATGCGCTCTTTGGGTATGAATGTTGAGCTAGTTGAAGCCCCAATGAGTGGTTTTGACGAAGATGATTTGGGTATTATCTAAATTACAATTTTCGATGAGTGGCGGGGTAACCCGCCATCTCAAAGCTGTTAAATAACAGTAAGTTAAAAAATTTATTAAGATTGATTATCAATCAAAGATTCGGGGAAAAGGTTTATGAACCAACACGTATCGAACAGATTTGGCGTCCCATCTGAGCTACCACCATCATTTGATTCAATCCGCATTTCACTTGCGGCACCTGAACAAATTTTGGCGTGGTCACATGGTGAAGTTAAAAAGCCAGAAACCATTAATTATCGTACTTTCAAGCCTGAACGTGACGGTCTTTTCTGCGCACGTATTTTCGGGCCTATGAAAGATTATGAATGTTTGTGCGGTAAATATAAACGTATCAAACACAAAGGTCTTACCTGCGAAAAATGCGGTGTTGAAGTTACTTTGCAACGCGTTCGCCGTGAACGTATGGGCCACATCGAATTGGCATCGCCAGTTGCGCATATTTGGTTCTTGAAATCACTACCATCACGTATTTCAACCATGCTTGACATGACATTGAAAGATGTTGAGCGCGTTCTTTATTTCGAAAAATATATTGTTGTTGAACCGGGCATTACCCCATTCACAGAAAAACAATTAATTGACGAACACGAATTATACGAAGCCCAAGAAATGTATGGCGATGACAGCTTTACAGTTGGTATTGGTGCCGAAGTTATTCGTTCAATGCTTGCATCAATCAATCTTGAAGAAACTGCAAAAAATCTTCGTGAAGAGATTGCGGCTTGTACAACTGAATTGAAACCAAAGAAACTTGCAAAACGTTTGAAACTTATTGAAGCGTTCATGGTTTCTGGTAACCGCCCTGAATGGATGGTTATGACAGTTGTTCCGGTTATCCCGCCAGAACTTCGCCCATTGGTTCCACTTGAAGGTGGTCGTTTCGCAACATCTGATTTGAACGATTTATATCGCCGCGTTATCAACCGTAATAATCGTTTGAAACGCCTTATCGATCTTCGTTCACCAGACATCATCATCCGTAACGAGAAGCGTATGCTTCAAGAAGCGGTTGACGCATTGTTTGATAATGGTCGTCGTGGCCGCGTTATCACTGGTGCAAACAAACGCCCACTTAAATCTTTGGCAGATATGCTTAAAGGTAAACAAGGTCGTTTCCGTCAAAACTTGTTGGGTAAACGCGTTGACTATTCTGGTCGTTCGGTAATCACCGTTGGTCCTGATTTGAAATTGCATGAATGCGGCCTTCCAAAGAAAATGGCTTTGGAATTGTTCAAACCATTCATCTATCAACGTCTT
>CAZKYS010000209.1:0-2780 GCA_964557085.1 uncultured Caulobacteraceae bacterium | reverse complement strand
GAACAATGATGGTTAGATTTGAAAACGGTTTCAAGATGCGTGCAGAGCGACCGCGACCACGAGTGTGCATACGCTTCATAACAAGACCTTTACCAACAAAGGCTTGTGAAACAACCAATGTATCAATATCAAGATTGTGGTTGTTTTCAGCGTTAGCAATCGCAGATTGCAGACATTTACGAACATCAAGAGCGATACGCTTTGGCGAGAATTGAAGTTCAGCCAATGCTTTATCAACTTTCAAGCCACGAATTGATTGAGCAACTAAGTTCAATTTTTGTGGGCTTGTACGTAGGTTGTTTGATTTTGCTACTGCGCAATCATCACCGACTGGACGTGGAGTTTTAGCTTTAGACATAACTATTTCCTCTTAGCCTTTTTGTCCGCACCGTGACCGAAGTAAGTGCGAGTAGGTGAAAATTCGCCAAGTTTATGACCAATCATTTCCTCAGTTACGTTAACAGGCACAAATTTGTGACCATTATGAACTTGGAATGTTAAGCCAATGAATTGTGGCAAAATAGTTGAACGACGCGACCAAGTTTTGATCGCCTCACGACGTGGTGATGAAGCCGCCTTCTCTGCCTTTGCAAGAAGGTAGCCATCAACAAAAGGACCTTTCCATACTGAACGAGGCATCTAATTAGGCTTTCTTCTGATGGCGACGACGAACGATTAAGCGATCAGTCGACTTATTGTTACGGGTTTTAGGACCGCGAGTTTTCTGACCCCAAGGAGTAGTAGGATGGCGACCACCAGAGGTACGACCTTCACCACCACCGTGCGGGTGATCTACTGGGTTCATTGCCACACCACGTACAGAAGGGCGAACGCCTTTCCAACGGTTGCGACCAGCTTTACCCAAGTTTTCAAATCTAACCATCATTGTTCGTCAAACTGAGGGAGCAGCCTAATGGGTCAGAAGGTTAATCCAATTGGTTTGCGTTTAAGCATTAACCGCACTTGGGAATCGCGCTGGTATGCAAATTCTCAAGACTACGCAAATCTTCTTCACGAAGATTTAGCAATTCGTGCTTATTTGAAAAAATCGCTTAAACAAGCTGGTGTAAGCCGCATTGTTATCGAGCGTCCGCACAAAAAATGCCGCGTAACTGTTTATGCTGCGCGTCCTGGTGTTATCATTGGTAAAAAAGGTGAAGACATTTCTAAACTACGTAACGAGCTTGCAAAGCGCGTTAAAGGTGCAGAAGTTTTCTTGAACCTTGTTGAAGTTCGCAAACCAGAGATTGATGCAAATCTAATCGCTGAAAGCGTTGCTCAACAGCTAGAACGCCGTGTTGCATTCCGTCGTGCTATGAAACGCGTTATGCAATCTGCAATGCGTCTTGGTGCACTTGGTATTCGTGTTAACGTTTCTGGGCGTCTTGGCGGTGCAGAGATTGCGCGTACAGAATGGTATCGTGAAGGCCGCGTGCCTTTGCACACTCTTCGTGGTGACGTTGATTACGGTGTTGCAGAAGCATTGACTGCTTATGGCATCATCGGCGTTAAAGTTTGGGTATTTAAAGGTGAAGTTTTCGAACGCGATCCTTTGGCTCAAGACAAACGTATCGCTGAGCATGCAAATGAGCAACGCCCACGTCGTGAAGATGGTGATCGTCCACGTCGTGACCGTGAAGATCGTGGTCCACGCCGCAATCGTAAACAAGAACAAGAAGCTGTTTAAGGGGATTTTGAAAGATGTTATCACCTAAACGTACTAAATTCCGCAAACAGTTCAAAGGCCGTATTCACGGTGTTGCAACTAAAGGCGCGACTTTATCTTTCGGTTCTTATGGTCTTAAAACTTTGGAACCTGAACGTATTACTGCTCGCCAAATTGAGGCTTGCCGTCGTGCGATTACTCGTCAAATGAAACGTCAAGGTAAAGTATGGATTCGTATTTTCCCTGATGTTCCTGTTTCTCAAAAACCTGCTGAAGTGCGCATGGGTTCTGGTAAAGGCTCGCCTGAATATTGGGCAGCTCGCGTTAAACCTGGTCGCATTCTATTCGAAATCGACGGCGTTGCCGATGAGATTGCTAACGAAGCTTTGCGCCTTGGCGCTGCGAAACTTCCGGTTCAGTGCAAAATCATCACTCGCGCTGATTTCGGTATGGCATAAGGATTTATGATCATGAAAGCCCAAGATGCTCGCGCAATGAGCCCAGACCAATTAAAAGATGAGTTGCTAAAACTTAAAAAAGAGCAATCTTCGTTTTCAACGTGCGACAGGTCAATTAGAAAAGACCCATCGCATTAACCAACTTCGTAAGGATGTTGCATTGGTAAAAACTATTATCAATGAAAAATCCGCGAAAGCAGAAGTGTAGGAGCAATAGATGCCTAAACGTATTCTTCAAGGTATCGTAGTAAGCGACAAAGGTGATAAAACCGTTGTTGTAAACGTCGAAAGAACCTTTTTGCACCCACTTTTGAAAAAGATTGTTCGTCGTTCTAAGCGTTATCACGCTCACGATGAGGCTAATACTTTCAAAGTTGGCCAAACAGTCGCAATCCAAGAATGCCCACCGAAGTCAAAATTGAAACGTTGGGAAGTGGTTGATCGCGTCAAAGCATAATCTTTTGATTAAACTTTGATTTTGTTTTGATACGGATCGATAGAAGGAAAAAACACGATGATTCAGATGCAATCAAATCTGGAAGTCGCAGACAACTCAGGCGCACGACGCGTGATGTGTATTAAGGTTCTTGGTGGTTCCAAGCGCCGTTATGCATCAGTAGGTGACGAGATTGTAGTTTCTATCAAAGAAGCAATTC
>CAZKYS010000208.1:0-2811 GCA_964557085.1 uncultured Caulobacteraceae bacterium | reverse complement strand
GAATATGGCTGGCTATCCGAAGAGACAATTGACGATAATAGCCGTAAACAAAGTGAATTAGTTTGGATGGTGGATCCAATCGATGGAACCCGCGCCTTTATCAAGGGGCTACCGCATTTTTCAGTTTCTATTGCCTTGGTAAAAAATGGCGCCGCGATTTTGGGTGTGGTTTATAATCCGGCAACCAATGAATTATTTTATGCCCAAGAGGGTAATGGTGCATTCAAAAACCAAAATCAAATTTTCGCTAGTAAAACACAAAACCTTGAAAGCGCAAAAATGCTTGGCGATAGGCACATGTTCCACTCAAAAAAATGGCCTATAAAATGGCCTGATTTTAAAGTTGAACAGAGAAATTCAATTGCCTATCGCATTGCCCTTGTTGCAAGTGGCGAATTTGATGGTGCAATCGCAACAACGCCAAAAAATGATTGGGATATTGCGGCGGGTGCAATAATTGCAAAAGAAGCCAATGCAAAATTCACCGACCATTTGGGCAATGATTTTCTTTTTAACCAAGAAACGCCGCTTCAACGCTCACTTGTTGTAAGTAATTCCAATATTTTTAACGATATATTGGGGCATTTATCGCATATTGTGTAAAAAGCAGGGTAAATATTGGATTTATTCATAAACTCCGCTATTTGGGGAAAAATTTTTAAGGGTAATAATATGTCAAAACAATTACTTCATTTAGTAATCGGCGGCGAACTTGATGACGTTGCAGATATTCGTTTTCGTGATTTAGCAAATTTAGATTTTGTTGGTGCTTATCCAAATTATGCCGATGCAAAAGAAGCGTGGAAATCAGCAGCACAACGCAGCGTTGATAATGCCCATATGCGTTATTTCGTAATCCATGCACACCGCCTTTTGGATGTTGCTGGCGCGCAAAAATGTGATGAAGACCATTAATTAATGGCAGAGGCCAAACAATCAAAACCAATAATGCGCTTTTGGCGCACATGGCTTAGTAAACAGAAAGCTATATTGGCATTTGCCGCAATTATGATGGTAATTGTGGCATTTGCGGTTTCTGCGCAAAGTTTTATGGTTGGTTTTGTTATTGATGCTTTGGCAAATCTTGGAACTAATCCTGATAAAATCATAAAATTTGGCTTTAGTGCAAAGCAAATTGCATTTTATGGCCCCATTGCGGTTGTCATAATATCATTATTGCGCGGTATTGGCTGGTACACATCAAATGTTGCCACCAATATCGCATCAATGCGTGCAACAACTGATTTGCAAAATGATTTGTTTGCAAAAGTTCTAACCCTTGATTATGCACGAATAACCCGTGAACAATCGGGTGCATTCTCGGCACGTTTTCTAAACGATATCAATGCAATCCGAGAGGCGGTTTTAAAAGTCACCAATAGCTTGGTAAAAGAAAGCTTCACCCTAATCTTTATGGTTGGAATGATGCTTTATATGGATTGGCAATTGGCATTGGTAACATTGTTCATCCTGCCCCTTGCCTATTTGCCTGTTGATATGATTGGCCGCAAAATCCGCAAATCGGCAAGCCATGCCCAAGAGCAGGCAAGCCATTTATCTGGCGTAATCGAGGAAAGCCTTGGCGGCATTCGCCTTGTAAAAACCTATTCACTTGAAAAAAGTGAGGCAAAACGTGTTGAAAACGCCCTTATTGCGCGTATGAAACTAATGCTTAGAATGATTGAGCAGCGCGGGCGGCTTTTGCCGATTCTTGAAAGTATGGGCGGAATTGCGGTTGCAGCCGTTATCGCCTTTGCTGCGTACCGTATAAGCCAAGGGCAATCGACAGTTGGCAATCTTATGGCCTTTATCGCATCGCTTTTGAATGCATCGGCATCATTGCGTAGTTTTGGCGATATGAATAACCAACTTCAAGAAGGTATTGCGGGGCTTCATCGTTTTTACGAAATCCTTGATGAAGAGCCGTCAATAAAAGATGCGCCAAACCCAATTCATATTGAACGCGCAAAAGGCGATATTAAATTTGAAAATGTTGATTTTTCAATCGGCGAAACCAAAATTCTAAATAATATAAGTTTTAATGCCGAAGTTGGAAAAACTATTGCCTTTGTTGGTGCATCTGGTGCGGGTAAATCATCGATAATCAATCTTATACCGCGACTTTTTGATGTAAGTGGCGGCGCAATATACCTTGATGGCAATGATATAAGGCAGATTGAATTAAAGAATTTACGCGATCAAATCGCCCTTGTATCACAAGATGCAATATTGTTTGAAACCACGATTGCGCAAAACATCTGCTTTGGCGCCGGGCAAAAAAGCGAAAAAGAAATTATTAGTTCCTTAAAACAGGCCGCCTGTGATTTTGTTTTCGAACTTCCTGATGGCATAAATTCCCATGTTGCACCAAAGGGTAGCAATTTTTCAGGTGGTCAACGCCAAAGGCTTGCCCTTGCCCGCGCAATTTTGCGCAATGCCCCAATCCTCATGCTTGATGAACCTACAAGCGCCCTTGATAGTGAGAATGAGGCAAAAATCCAAATCTCACTTAATGAATTTTGCAAAAACCGCACAACATTGGTGGTCGCACATCGCCTTTCAACTGTTGCCAATGCCGATAAAATCCTTGTTATGGCAAATGGTGAAATTGTTGAAACTGGCACGCACAAGGAATTACTTGAAAAGGGCGGCATTTATTCGGATTTAGCGAAACTACAATTAAGATAATTATTCACGCTTAAGAAGGTTATCGGTAATCCATGAACCAACTGGCGTTGGTTTGAAATCATCGAATAATTTATCGCGTTGATATACATTATCGACCCAATCCCAAAATTCGATACCGCTTTC
>CAZKYS010000207.1:0-2865 GCA_964557085.1 uncultured Caulobacteraceae bacterium | reverse complement strand
AACAGCCATTATAAAAGCCGCCGCAATACCCCAAAGTGGGCCACCAATTATTGCAGCACCAAGACCGCCACCCATCATCAAAAAAGAATAAATTACACGTTGACGCAATTCACTCTTAGGCTTGATGCCCTCCGTTGGTTTTGGCGATGCATCTTCCTCAGACACCATTAAATCCCCCCAAAACGGCGTTTGCGTTTTTTAAATTCATTTATCGCCATTTCAAAATCTTTTGTTTCAAAATCAGGCCACAACACTTGTGTGAACACTAGTTCTGAATATGCACTTTGCCACATCAAGAAATTCGATAATCTTTGTTCACCAGCGGTACGGATTATCAAATCTGGATGCGACCAAGCAGCACTATTGAGATGTTTTTCAAAAGTTTCAATATCTATTTCATCGACCTTGATTTCACCGGAAAGAACTTTGGTCGCAATGGCCTTCGTTGCGTCTATAATTTCTGCTTGCCCGCCATAATTAAAGCAGATTACAAGCATTAGTTTATCATTATTTTTTGTTTTTTCTTCGGCTTCGTCAATCAGTGATAAAATTTCACTATTAAGCCCTTGGCGGCGCCCCTGTATTCTTATTCTTACGCCGTTTTTATGTAATGTTGCCAAATCATTACGAACGAATTGCTTTAATAAAGCAAAAAGTCCATCAATTTCTTCTTGTGACCTTCGCCAGTTTTCAGTTGAAAATGCATATATAGTAAGGATTTCGATATTGTAATTGATTGCACATTTTACAATATTTCTTAGGGCTTCAACGCCTGCATTATGACCAAAAATTCTTGGCATGTGGCGCGCCTTTGCCCAGCGACCATTACCATCCATAATAATCGCAACGTGTGAAGGCATATCACCTTCACACGTTTCACTTTTTTTTGAATCAGCAGGTTCGATGCGCCCCATCTTAAACCTGCATAATTTCTTCTTCTTTTACTTTTAAAAGTGCATCAACTTGTTTCACAAATGAATCAGTTGCTTCTTGCACATTTGCAGAAAGTTTTTTGTGTTCGTCCTCAGAGATTTTGCCGTCTTTTTCATTTTTCTTTAGGCCATCCATACCATCACGGCGAACATTACGAATTGCCACCCTTGCCGCTTCTGCGTATTTTGCAGCAAGTTTAACCAAATCGCGGCGGCGCTCTTCATTCAATGGCGGAATTGGAAGACGTAAAGACATTCCATCAACAATTGGATTAAGGCCAAGGCCAGAATTGCGGATTGCTTTTTCAACACTAACAACTGTTCCTTTATCCCATACTGTAACCACTAACATACGTGGTTCAGGGGCAGAAACAGAAGCAACTTGGTTCAAAGGAACAGTTGAACCATAAGCGTCAACCACAATAGGATCCAGCAAATTGATATTTGCGCGCCCAGTTCTTAGACCTTGAAATTCTGCTTTAAGTGCAGCCAGCGCACCTTCCATACGACGTTTAATTTCATCAATTGAAAAATCACTCATAATCTTACTCACTTATTTTCCTGAAATTGTTGTGCAAATACCTTGCCCATTAATAACTTGTTTTAGTCTATCTTTTTCACGAATGTTAAAAACAATAATTGGAATTGCATTTTCACGCATAAGACTGATTGCGGTTGCGTCCATAATTCGAAGATTTTTTTGCAACACTTCTGTATATGATAAATTATCATATCTTGTAGCATTTGGATCCTTTTTAGGGTCGGCAGAATAGACACCATCAACACTTGTGCCCTTATAAAGTGCCTCACAACCCATTTCAGCGGCGCGCAATGCCGCGCCTGTATCGGTTGTAAAAAATGGGCTTCCTACACCAGCTGCGAATATAACAACGCGCCCTTTTTCCATGTGGCGTTGGGCGCGGCGTCTTATATATGGTTCACAAATACTTGAAACTTGAATTGCCGATTGAACGCGCGTTGGAACACCAATTGTTTCAAGCGCGTTTTGAACCGCAAGTGCGTTCATAATCGTTGCAAGCATCCCCATATAATCAGCAGTTGCACGTTCCATACCCTGTGCAGCACCCGAAATACCACGGAAAATATTACCACCACCAATTACAAGGCAAACTTCGATACCTGAATCATAAACTTCTTTGACTTCTTTGGCAAAGGCGGCGCAGGTTGATGGGTCAATACCAAAAGCTGAATCCCCCATCAAAGCCTCGCCCGACATTTTAAGTAAAATTCGGCGCTTTTTAATTGGGGTATTTACTTCCCCATTCTGATTAGGTGCACTGGATGCATTGGCATTTTCGGACATATAAACCTCTAAAATTAACAATGCCACAAATGAATCATTTTGGCGAACAATAATTACTTCCTCTATTTGCACAAAGGGCGGTACGCAAGCGCACCGCCCTAAATTAAACAGTGTTTTTTGAAATTATGCGCCTTGAGTCATAGAAGCAACTTCAGCAGCGAAGTCATCTTCTTTTTTCTCAATACCTTCACCAAGTTTGAACATCGCAAAACCAGTTACCGCAGCTTTGCCACCAGTTGCTTCTTTAACAAAATCAGCAACAGTTTGGTCAGGGTTCATAACGAATGGTTGCTTAAGCAAAACAACTTCTTCTTCAAATTTGCGCATACGGCCTTCAATCATTTTTTCGATTACAGCCTCTGGCTTACCAGATTCACGCGCAGTTTCGATTTGAACTTGACGTTCACGTTCAACAACCGCAGGGTCTAAATCATTAGATGATAAAGCAAGCGGGCCAGTTGCCGCAACGTGCATTGCAACTTTACGACCTATGTCAGTAAGTGTTGCTGCATCGCCTTCACCTTCAACGCCAACCAAAACGCCAATACGACCCAAGCCATCAGAAACAGCAGAGTGAGTGTATGGTGCAACAACGCCGTTTGAAACTGA
>CAZKYS010000206.1:0-2871 GCA_964557085.1 uncultured Caulobacteraceae bacterium | reverse complement strand
CAAATGAATTAAAAATTCCAGATAAAATTAAGCCAAAAGCTGCGATTGAAATTTTTTTGTTTCACTTTTTAAGCGAACAGGCGTGTCATTTTTGTAATTATAGTTAATATGCCCAAAAATACGGGGTTAAGATGAAGAAATCATCGCATATTTATAAAATTTCAATCGCAGCTTTTGGCTTAATTTTATCTGGAATTTTTAATTCATTTGCAATTGCCGATAATTATTATCGCGTAAGTGCCCAAGAAAGAACCCCCGCGCCGCGCCCATCAAAAAATAATAATGTTGCCTATAATTTATCGGGGCAAGAGGCTGCGCCTTATGCCTATTCTTATGTGAATTCGCTACCAAATGATGGTCATTGGCGCTGGGTCGAGGAGAGATGCTATAATAGTTCAAGTGGCCAAACCTGTGTTGAAGGGCATTGGGTGCGCAAAGTTGGCAATTCATGTGAAGAGGTTTCATCACATAGCGTGCGAACTGGTAATTATATAAAAATAATTGCAGGTGGTCGTTCCCCAAATTGCCGTTAATACTGTGTAGTAATACCGTCAAAAGTGCGCGAATTACAACGATTAATAAATTTATTAACCTTTCATTTACTGACGCAGTGCAAACCGAAATAAAGGAGAATCCTTATATCGGTATTGCCCAAAAATTGCAGAAGGCAAACAAGTAATACCCTAAAGTTTTTTCCTTTGTTTACAGTATATTAGTGTTGCAACTTGGAAAAACATCATGACTAACCAATCACCTTGGAGCATCAAGGGAATTAAGCCTAGCAATAGAGATGCCGTTAAAGAGCAAGCTTTTAAGCACGGTCTTACCATTGGGGAATATGTAAATAGCTTAATTGAAGAAGCTGAAACCCGTGTTGTAACAAAAAACACACCAATTTATACACCTGTATTCGACCCTAATTTTCAAATACCACCTGCACCAACAAATTATGCAACAGCGCATAATCAGGCCTATGCACAGGAATTAAATCCCTTCCCGCAAATGATGCAAAGTGATACTTCACGACTTGCACTTGCGATGGAGGCGTTGAATAAAAAGCTTGATAATGTTGCCAATGCAAATCAAGTTTTTCGCCCAAATGATGGCGCAAATTCGGCATTAAGACACGATATTGATAATGCAGAGCGCGTAGCAGAGCGCGCAATTGCAAACCTTCTTAAGCGCGTTGAAGATGACAATGATAAAAACAGTCAAAATTTCCATCAAATTTCTTCAACCCTACAGGACGTAAAACAAGCCCAAGAAACAATTGGCGAAAGATTGCGCAAAATTGAAACTGAAAACCCTAATCATAGGGCAATTGATTCACTTCGTGCGCTTGAAGAATCTTTAAATCGACTTGCAACACAAATCGCCCAAACCGATGATAGAACGCAAGAATTAGCAAAAAAAATCGACAATGTTGGTCAAAATCGCCTTTCACCTCAAGATGTTGAAAAAATTCTTGATGGCGGCTTGAATGTTGTAAATGAAAGACTTGACCAAAGACTTGATGAAGTAAATGGTCGCCTTTCTTCGATTGAAGAAATTGCAACTTTATCAATCGAACAAACCGACAAAGGCATAAGCCTTTTATCAGAACGCGTAAATGACCAAGAAGTTATAAACTCACGCACAACTGAATCTGTAAAAGATGCTTTGGTTGATTTATCAGCTCGCATTACACAAATCGAAGGTCAGGCCACTGATGTGGTTAAAGATGCCCTTGATGAAAGATTTGTTGGACTTGTTAATCGCATTGAACAAATTGATAATAGCGTTGAAAATTTTGTATTAAATGCGCGCCGTGAATTAGAAGCAAAATTTAGCGATTTATCGCGTGAGCTTACAGAAAAAATTGAAAACGGCGAAAAAGATACAATTGAAGCAATTGAAAATATTGGTGATCAGCTTGTAAAAACTGCTCAATCTCTTGATGCACGTGTGCGCTCACTTGAAGAAGTGAACGATAATGCCAAGGATCATGGCCTTGCAATGCGTATTGAATTGGGCCGCATAACCCATGCAATCGATGCACGTTTAAGCGCAATTGAAAATCAAGGCAGCGATATTGGCGACAAGGCAGGTGAACATATAACCCAACTTGCGCAACAAGTAACAAACCAATTGCGCCTTGCAGAAGAAAGAACCAATGATTTTGTCAATAAAATGGCAAATGAAAATCGCGCGCTTATAGATAGTTTAAACAATTCACGCGCCGATCAAATGGTGGAAATTGAAAACAAACTTTCAATTTTTGACCAAAAATTTAGCCAAAAACTAGATGAAAAAATCGGCCTTATCAATCTTGAAATTAAATCTTCCGAAGATCGTGCAAAGGCAGTAAGTGCACCGCTTCACCGCTCCATTGAGCAGGTTTTGGATAGACTTGATACAATTGAATCGCGCGGCCTTGGCTCTTATTCAGAGGTGATAAGTGCACCAAACTCACAAAACAATGTTCAAAATATAGTTTCACCACAACTTATTGAAAATGGTTTTATTGATTTAAATAAACCAGATTTTGATGATGGCTTAAAAGGCTTTGATGATGAATTTGGTAATGTCCAAACGCCGCAAAATGATTTGCCTTTACAAGGTGATGGCTTCTCAAATGATTTAAGCAATGAGTTGAATATTGATGATACTTTTGGCGATTCAATCTTTGGTTTTGACGAAGGTGAAAATGCTGAGGGCGATGATTCATGGTTGAATGATCAAAATTCAAACCAAAATTCGCTTAAACAGGATTCTTCATATCTAGAAAATGCGCGCCGTGCCGCAATTGAAGCTGCTTATAATCCTATTGAAGGTAAAAAGAAAAAAGAAAAAAAACCTGCGCCGCAAAAGGCCAAAACACCGATAATTAAA
>CAZKYS010000205.1:0-2906 GCA_964557085.1 uncultured Caulobacteraceae bacterium | reverse complement strand
TAAGTCGCAGGGTCTAATTCAGGTTGCGGCTCGCGGAAGTCATCAAGACCAAGTGGGTCAAGATTTGCCGCCAAATGACCGCGCGCACGAAATGCACGTATCATCATCAAGGCTTTGATTGAATCACGCGTTGCAAGTAAAACTTCGGCATCAGTTACAGGTTTTGCAACTTTATCGGCAATTTTCTTTTCAACTTTCTTTTCAAGCAAAGACCAATCGCCATCAAGCATTGCAATTAATTCAGATGCTTCATTACGCGGCCAATCATTGCGCGCCCATGATGGTTTGGTTTTTTGCGCCGCATTCCCATCTTCTAGACCTGAAAAGAAATCAGCCCAAGATTTTTCAACTGAATTTGGGTTTTGTAGCCATTTTTCATACTGGCTTTCAAGGTAAAGAGAAGAACCGCCATATAGAAATGAAGTGGCGTTAAGTGCTTGGTTTTGCGCGCTTCTTTGCTCGTCGCTCATGGTTTTATCCCTGATTTGGCTTAAGGTGCGCCATCCCCAGATAGCGCACCATTAAACCTATTTATTCAATACTTCCAATAGGGTTGAACCCAAAGCCGCAGGGCTTGGGGCAACTTTGATACCAGCCGCTTCCATTGCAGCAATCTTATCTTCGGCACCACCTTTACCACCAGAAATAATCGCGCCAGCATGACCCATGCGACGTCCTGGAGGTGCGGTACGACCTGCGATAAAGCCAGCCATAGGTTTTTTACGACCACGTTTTGCTTCATCGATAAGGAATTGCGCTGCATCTTCTTCGGCTGATCCACCAATTTCACCAATCATAATGATTGATTTGGTTTCATCATCGGCCAAAAACATTTCCAAAACATCAATAAATTCTGTTCCTTTAACAGGGTCGCCACCAATACCAACGGCAGTAGTTTGACCAAGGCCAGCATTTGAAGTTTGGAACACAGCTTCATAAGTCAAAGTACCAGAGCGTGATAATACGCCAACAGAACCTTTTTTGAAGATTGAACCCGGCATAATACCGATTTTGCATTCATCAGGTGTAAGAACACCAGGGCAGTTAGGACCGATAAGGCGTGATTTTGATTTCTCTAATTTAGCCTTTACACGAACCATATCCAAAACTGGAATACCTTCGGTGATACAAGTGATTAATGGAATTTCCGCATCAATTGCTTCGATGATTGCCGCTGCCGCACCTGGTGGTGGAACGTAAATCACGGTTGCATCAGCACCAGTTTGCTCTTTAGCTTCGGCAACAGAATTGAAAACAGGAAGGCCAAGATGGGTTTGACCACCTTTACCAGGGCTTACACCGCCAACCATTTGGGTTCCATAAGCAATTGCTTGCTCTGAGTGGAAAGTACCATTTTTGCCAGTAAAGCCCTGACAGATAACTTTTGTGTTTTTATTGATAAGGATAGACATCTTAATTAGCTTCCTTCACGGCTTTAACAATTTTTTGTGCTGCATCAGCCAAATCATCGGCAGGAATAACATTTAATCCCGAATCACGAATGATTTGTTTACCAGCTTCAACATTTGTACCTTCAAGGCGAACCACCAAAGGAACTTTTAGGCCAACATCTTTAACCGCTTCAACAACGCCTTCCGCGATAATATCGCAACGCATGATGCCGCCAAATATATTTACCAAAATACCTTTTACAGCAGGGTCAGAAGTGATGATTTTAAACGCAGCCGTTACTTTTTCACGGCTTGCACCGCCACCAACATCAAGGAAGTTTGCAGGCTCTTCACCATAAAGTTTGATGATGTCCATAGTTGCCATAGCAAGACCAGCACCGTTTACCATACAACCAATTGTTCCATCTAATGCGATATAAGCAAGGTCATATTTAGATGCTTCAATTTCTTTTGCATCTTCTTCGGTAAGGTCGCGCATTTCATCCCATTCAGGGTGACGGAAATGAGCGTTCGAATCAAATGATACTTTAGCGTCCAAGCAGACAAGTGCGTTTTTGTCGGCATCAATAATCAAAGGATTAACTTCAAGCATTGACATATCTGATTTTACAAAAGCCTCATAAAGGTTTTCGCAAAGTGGTTTTGCCTGCGCGGCCAAATCACCTTCAAGACCAAGGCATTTAACAACTTCTGCAACATCTGCAGCGCTTACGCCAGTATTTGGATCAACGATAATCGTTGTGATTGCTTCTGGTGTGTCATGGGCAACGGTTTCAATATCCATACCACCAGCTTGCGAAACCACAAAAGCAACACGGCCAGTGCCGCGGTCAACCAAAAGTGAAAGATAAAATTCTTTAGTGATGTTCGCGCCTTCTGAAACATATAGACGGCGAACTTCTTTACCAGCAGGGCCAGTTTGAATTGTTACAAGCGTATTGCCCAACATTTCTTGTGCATTTGGGCCAACTTTATCAAGGCCAGGGCAAAGGCGAACACCGCCTTTTGCATCGGCAGGTAATTCTTTGAATTTACCTTTACCGCGACCACCAGCGTGGATTTGTGCTTTAACAACCCAAAAATTACCACCAATCTTTTTGGCGGCCTCAATTGCCTCTTCAACAGAAAATGCAGGATAGCCAACAGGGACAGGCACACCATATTTGGCGAGCACTTCTTTGGCTTGATATTCGTGAATATTCATGGAAACCAATCTTTATGCAAAACGGCGAAAAAATTTACCCATGAACATGGGCGCAATTCGCCCATGCAACAGGCAATTGGGCTTATAGAACCCTCTTTTTTCTCAATCAACCTTTATTGGCGCATACTTAAGTCGAAAAAGCAGATTAAAAACTGATTTTTTATCACATAACAATTGAAAAGCGCCCAATATATAAACACACTCACTATGAATATCTATTTTGCATATCTTCATTGTCAAAACTCATTTAAAAACTTATTGGGTAAACTTAAGAAAAAATGATTCATTTT
>CAZKYS010000204.1:0-3004 GCA_964557085.1 uncultured Caulobacteraceae bacterium | reverse complement strand
TGAAATAATTATCTTTTTGTCATCGCAAAGGTTTTTTCTTTTATATTTTCGGCCTCGTTATTTTTATCTTTTAGGCACAAATCATTACCGCCCACACTTTGATTTTGGTTGGCTGCAATTGGCTTATTATATTTCATTTGTGCGATAAGAATCGTTAGCATGGTATAAGAATACAATTTATTTATCGTTTTTCAAGAAACAATTATTGAATTACAGTAATTTAATTAAGGAGGGAAATTTGGATAGGTAAAAACCAATTGTCAAAATGGTTTAAATCAATATATTCATAATTTTAATGGGCGAAAATTTCTTCATAGAGCGGCTAAAGGTGATGTCTATTTTACTATGGGCATTTTTTTCGGCCTATTATAGTTTTATTGCCCCAAAAGAATTATTGCATGTTCGTGATGTTCAAAATTATGAGCAGGTAAAGGTTTATCTTGATAAAATTGCCTATCAAAATGTAAGCCCGTTTAATCAGAAAATCATAGTTGCGATTCGGGTATATGACCCATCAAACAACCATTTGATATTGATACGTGATTTGGCGCCGGGTGATTTTGGAAATGGTGCAATCATGGCGCGCCTTGATAAGGATGCAGTCAATACAAAAAAGCTTCACGAAAATTCACAAATTATGGTCTATAGATCCAAGGATAAAGGCCAATATTATCTTTCAAAAGGTTCTTACTGGCCTTTTACGATAATTTTATTGGTTTCAATGCTCTTTTGGGTATTTGCGATTTTGAAAATATATCTTGCCTATAAGGGGCCAAATAAAGGGCCAAAAATTAATGACGAACCAAAAATCAACCACTTATAAGTTGTTATTGGCAATTTGTATTATAATTTTGGCCATTATTCTTGAAATAAGCATGGCAAGCAATGTTGAATTGCCCCAAGAAATGATTGCCTCAATCGCAATTATTGTTTCAACAATATTATCATTTGGCTTCTTTGAAATAATTGTAAGGCTTTCAAAACCTTTAGAGGATGATTTTAACGCACCAATTGAAAAAAAGCCTGAAACCTTTGGTCGAATTTCACGCCAACGATTTGCCCGCGCGGCAATTGACGCCATTGATAACCCAATATTAATTTTGGATGGCAATCTAAGGCTTTTGATTGCCAATGAAAATGCGAAAAAAAGATTTTCAATAAATGTTTTTGGTGCGCGCCTTGAAGCCTTTATGCGTGACCCATTAATTTTAAAAATGGTTGAAAGCGCACTTAATGATAGAATGCCAAAACAATTCATTTGGGAACATTATTTTCCAAATCAAATTTTTGACCGCGTTGATATTTCAACATTTGAATATGAAAATGAATTGCGAATTATAATTGTTTTCACAGATGAAACCGAAATGCGCAAAACCGAATTAATGCGCGTTGATTTTCTTGCCAATGCGGGTCATGAACTTAGAACCCCGCTTGCAAGTATTCGCGGCTTTATTGAAACTATGCAAAGTTCGGCAAAAGATGATTATGGGGCTTTTGAACGCTTTTTACCAATAATGTCACGCGAAGCCGAACGAATGCATCGCTTGATAGAAGATATATTTTCACTATCAAAAATCGAATTTAATGAACATGTCGCGCCATCAACCCAAATTGATTTTACAAATACCGCCGAATTTAGCATAAACGCAAGTGAGCCTTATTTAAAAGCGCGCAATCAAAAAATTAAATTTTCAAAGCCAAAAATAAATTTACCCGCAATCGCCGATAGTGATGAAATACAACAAGTTTTCACAAATCTAATCGAAAACGCAAGTAAATATGGCGACGAAAAAAGCGAAATCATTTTTGAAATTGATGGTATTTTCACACTTGACGAAGCAAAAAAACACGGCCTTTCTAAATGGGAAAATAGCCATTCTTTATCCCTAAATAGCCCCGAAGAAACAGGGAAAAGATATGTTTTTGCAAGGGTTGAAAACCACGGCAAGGGAATAAGCGCGCGTTATATGCCAAGGCTTTCAGAGCGTTTTTACAGAATAGATGATGAAAGCGCACATGTTCGTGGAACTGGCCTTGGGCTTGCAATTGTAAAGCATATTATAAAACGCCATTGCGGCGCTTTATTTGTTGAATCTGTTGAAAATCATATGACGGCATTTTCAATCGCTATACCAATTGAATAAGAATCTTGTAAATCCTCTACATTGTCACGAAACTGTCACGAAAATGTAATTAAAGGGCAGCCAGTGAATAATAGATTCTTTTAATAGGAATCAGGGGTATAAAAATTGTCCATTTTATCCAATTTACCAATTGCAATGATATGTGCATTTGCCATTCTTGCATTTGCAACAATTGCCTATTTCTTGAATACAAGAATGGCATTAGTGCTTGTTAATAATGCCAAGGTCAAAAATGAGCGTATAAATTCGCTTCCTTCATATCATGGCTGGTATTCTGCGCTTTTGGTTGGTTTGCCATCAATTGTATTTTTGGCGCTTGCTAATCTTGTTAAATCATCAATCATAAATTCAATTATGCGTGCAAAATTGCCCGCTGATGTGAAATCAATGGGTGGTGATCAAGTTGAATTATTCTTGCTTGATGCACAAAAAATTGCCTTTGGTGGTCAACCATCACAAGTAAATCCGCAATTAGAAAGTTTCGCGCATGAGCTTGGAAATTTGGATGTCATCTTTGTTATTGCCATAAGCTTAATTGCAATCGCCCTTGCTTTTGGCGGTTATTATTTTTCACGCACCAAAGTGTTCGCTGAATATCGTGCGCGCAATGCCGTTGAGGCAATCATCAAAGGTCTTATGATTTTAGCGGCAAGTATTGCAATTCTTACAACTTTTGGAATTGTGCTTTCGCTTATTTTTGAAACCATTAAATTCTTTAATTTTTATAATCCGTTTTCATTCCTTTTTGGAACGCAATGGTCGCCGCAGGTTGCAATTCGCGCCGACCAAGTTGGTCAATCAGGCTCATTTGGCGCGATTCCGCTTTTCCTTGGCACATTTATGATTATGTTGATTGCAAT
>CAZKYS010000203.1:0-3017 GCA_964557085.1 uncultured Caulobacteraceae bacterium | reverse complement strand
GCACCAGTGATTTCACAAGCACTAATAATCGCAGGAATATTCAAATATGATTGTGAAGTTGGTGGTGGGCCAATACAAACGCTTTCATCGGCAAGACGAACATGCATTGCATCCGCATCTGCAGTTGAATGAACTGCAACAGTTGCGATACCCATTTCTTTACAGGCGCGATGCACACGTAAAGCAATTTCACCGCGATTGGCTATAAGAACTTTTTCAAACACTGAAATATTCCAATTAATCAATTGCACATAATGGTTCGCCAAATTCAACTGGTTGACCATCTTTAACGAAAATTGCCGATACAGTCCCAGCTCTTGTGGCTGTAACCGCATTTAATGTTTTCATAGCCTCAACGATGAATAATTGTTGGCCTTCTTTAACCGTATCGCCAACACTAACAAACGGTTTTGCACCAGGTTCAGGCGAAAGATATGCCGTGCCAACCATTGGTGATGTAACATTATTTGCACTATTTGCAGACGCTTGGAGAGTTTCAGATTTTGCAACTGGCGCAGAAATTGGCGCTTCAGGTGCATGATTATAAGCAGGTGCTGGCTGGGGGGCGGCAACATATGAAGTAACATTTAACTGACGTGTTACCCTTATTTTTGTGCCTTGATTATCGATTTCAATTTCACTTAATTCGCTATCACGAAGGATTTTCGCGAGGTCTTTTACAAGTTTTGTATCAAAACCGTTTGTGGACATGTCTTACTCCAAACACAAAAATTATAGAACCAATTTATAATTGGCAAATTAATATCAAAGCGCTTTAAACGCAATTTTCAACAATAACAACCTGTTAAACTGCCTGTAATAAACGCATTATTCCAAGAATCGCCAAATCATAAGAGTTTATTCCAAATCCTGCTACTACAGAAGTTGACGCAGGGGCAACAAAAGATGTGTGGCGAAAGGATTCGCGTGTTGCAGGGTTTGATATATGTACTTCAATTTTAGGCACATTAACCGATTTAAGCGCATCATGAATTGCAACTGATGTGTGTGTAAATGCCGCAGCATTAATAATAATACCTGACGCTTTATCGCGTGCTTCTTGTATCCAATCAACTAACTCGCCTTCGTGGTTTGATTGTCTGAAATCAATTTCATAATTAAATTCTGCGGCGCGATTTTTACACATATTTTCAACATCTGTTAATGTTGAACTACCGTAAATTTCCGGCTCCCTTGTACCAAGTAGGTTTAAGTTGGGGCCATTAAGCACATAAAGTGGTTTGTTCATTTTAAAAAATCTGATAAATCTTTATTGTTGAGTTTGTAACGAATAAGATTAAAGCAAAATTATGCCGATGCAAGAAAATATATCCATCATTTTGAATGGTGAGAATTTGGAATGTCCAAATGGGTTAAATTTTTTGGCCTTTCTACAATTTTTAGAATTAGAGCCAAGAAGCCTTGCAATAGAGCTTAATCGTGAAATTTTACCCAAATCTGAATGGGAAATACGACAAGTAAAAAATGGCGATAAAATTGAAATTGTTCAATTTGTTGGTGGTGGATTATAAGAAAAATGAACAAAGATAATTGGGTAGTAGCAGGACGCGAATTTTCATCACGTTTAATCATAGGCACTGGAAAATATGCATCATACGAACAAAATGCAAAGGCGGCGATTGCGGCTAATGCACAAATCGTAACTGTTGCGGTTCGCCGTGTAAATCTTACGGATAAATCGAAACCACTATTGACTGATTATCTTAATCCTAAAGAGTACACATATTTGCCAAATACAGCAGGTTGCTTCACCGCCGATGATGCACTTAGAACTTTAAGACTTGCCCGCGAAGCTGGTGGTTGGAATTTGGTTAAATTAGAGGTTCTCTCAGATCAAAAAACACTTTTCCCAGATATGCTTGAAACATTAGAAGCCACAAAAATTCTTGTAAAAGAGGGTTTTGATGTAATGGCATATTGCACTGATGACCCTGTTTTTGCGCGCAAAATAGAAGATGCTGGGGCTTGTGCTATTATGCCATTGGGTGCGCCAATTGGTTCAGGGCTTGGAATTCAAAACCGTGTTAATATCCGCCTTATTGTTGAACAATCGCGCGTTCCAGTATTGGTTGACGCAGGTGTAGGAACGGCATCAGATGCGGCAATTGCAATGGAACTTGGTTGTGATGGTGTTTTAATGAATACTGCAATAGCAGAAGCCAAAGATCCGGTTTTAATGGCAAGTGCGATGAAGCATGCAGTTATCGCAGGGCGTGAGGCATATCTTGCGGGCCGCATGGGTAAAAAATCCTATGCCGACCCGTCAAGTCCTATGGCAGGTTTAATTTGATTATTGACGTGCGGCGCCAAGTGCCGCTTCAATTTCTTGTTGATTGAAGCCTGAAACTAATTTTCCATTTATAATAAAGCCAGGGGTTCCATTGATACCTACTGCTTGTGCTTGTTCTTTAACTTTTTCAATATGTTGAAGAACTTTTGGGCTTTCCATTTCAGTTTTTAGTTTTGCAGTATCAAGGCCAACAGATTGCGCAATTCCCATAATTTGGTCAAGATTTAAGTCGCCCTTTGCTGCCATCAATGCCTGATGAAATGCAAGATATTTACCCTGTGATTTTGATGCAATTGCTGCCTTTGCTGCAAGTAATGAATTTGGCGACAATATTGGCAATTCTTTGAAAATATATCTAATATCTTTATTTTCAGAAATTGTTTTCATAACGAATGGGTTCGCTGCATGACAATAACCACAGCGATAATCAAAAAATTCAACAAATGTAATTTTTGCATTAGCCGGGCCAAAGCTTAATTCACTGGCTTCTGAAACTATTTTATCAAATTGTTTTGAAACAGATTCGTTTTGTTCACGCGCCATTTTCGCTTCATAGGCTTCCTGAGCCTCAAGAAGAATTTCAGGGTTACTAACTAAAGTATCGCGAATTAATAATTTTACGGCCTCTTGCTGCTCTTTTGAAAGGCTTGATAATATTGCAGTTTTTTCGCCGCTATTTTGTGCTTTTTGCGCATTTTCATTTTTA
>CAZKYS010000202.1:0-3047 GCA_964557085.1 uncultured Caulobacteraceae bacterium | reverse complement strand
ATCGCAAGATACAAAACCAAGTGAGATTATTCAATTATCTGAAATTGAAAAGCAAAAGCCAATTTTTGCGCAGCATCAATCTTTGTATGAATATCTGCTTGCGGTGCATGCTTATTATGTTCAAAAAAATCCAACTCTAGTTTTAAAATTAATCCCTGATGCTACTAATTCAAAAGATTTTACTAATCTTCAATTTAGCCGCCAAATGCTTCGTGGTTTTGCGTTAGAAGATTTAGGGGATAAAAATGCGCGCGGCTTTTGGTTAAGCCTATTTCCGGCAAGCAATCGGGCATATCAAAATGCTGAGCTGCAACTTGCATTGGCAATGTATGATGAAAGGCACAATAATCTTTCACGAATTTTTGCAAATGATTCCCTTGTTGAAAATAAAATTATTCGTGAAACTTTGATTTCTAATAGTGCCGATGCCAATTTATTGCGCAAAATTGCAAGTGATAAAAACAACAAAGAGCGTGAAAGGCAATTGGCATTGCACACGCTTTTATTTAAGGAATTGACACGTGGTTCTTATGCGCAATTTTTGAATGATTTAGATATTATTCCAAGCGTAACAACAAGCGCGGCCGACCCAAATGATTATAATGCGATAAAACTTGATGTGTTTAAATGGCAAGGCAGCAAAGGCGATTTCTTCTGTCTTCCGATTGCGGACATTGCCGCGCAATTGGCAAAAACGCCAAATTCGCAAAAGCCATTAATGTGTCTTGCCGAATTTGTAAGGCTAAATTATTTTGATGGTTATGAAAATTCTACCCCGCCAAAAGACGAATTGGGCGGCAGCAAATCATTATTCGCTGGTTCTAAATTTTCACGCCTTGAAATATATAAATCCGTGATTGCAGATCCAAATGCTAATCCAAATATCAAAGCCTATGCATTATTTCGTGCCATTAATTGCTATGCGCCGTCGCGCTATAATCAATGCGGAGGAATTGATGTGCCAGTTGAAAAACGCAAAGAATGGTTCAATATTCTTAAAAGCAAATATAAAACCACGCCTTGGGCGCAAAAACTTCAATATTATTGGTGATAATGCGTTTTAAGTCACAATTTTTAATCGGCTTAAGTTTTGCGCTTTTGGTAATATCTTCGCCAAAAGCGCAAATAGTAGATGCAAGCAAATATGATAGGTTTTGGCTTTGGTCGGGCATAAAATCACAATCATTATTAGCAAATGCCAAAACCATTTATATTCTTGATGCCCAAATCGAAGAGAAAAATAATGGCCCGCGCCTTGTTTCACAAAGAAGCGCAACACCGCGCACAAAAAATGCGGATATTTGGATTGTTTATCGGGTTGAAACTTTGGATTGGCAGCCTGAAATCTATAATCAAATTAATGCCCATATTATAAAATGGAAAAATGCGGGTAATAAAATAATTGGTGTGCAAATTGATTTTGATGCCAAAACAAAGCATTTAGATAAATATGTTGAATTCCTAAAAGACCTAAGAACAAAAATCCCGATGGATTATAAACTTGGCGTAACCGGTCTTTTAGATTGGAGTAATAATGCAAACCCCAATGATTTAGACGGCCTTGCAAGCACGGTTGATGAGGTAATAATTCAAACCTATCAAGGGCGGAACACTATTAAAGAATATCAAAAATATTTTGAAAAAATCAGCAAGGTAAAGATACCATTTCACATTGGCCTAATCCAAGGTGGACAATGGCAGGAGCCAATTGATTTAGTCAAAAATTCGAATTTTAAAGGCTATGTTATATTCCTTCAAAATCAGCCGCCATTAGCCCCATAATTCTTTGATTGGTGGATAAACAAAACCCTTATCGTATATCAAACCATTATGCCTATCTTTTGCCAAAAGCATTGGGCCATCAAGATCAATGAAACGTGCTTCTTGGGCAATTATATGTGCCGGCGCCATTGCAAGTGAAGTTCCAACCATACAGCCAACCATTAAGCCAAGCCCTTCATCACGCGCTGCTTTTGAAAGTGCCAAAGCCTCTGTTAGGCCGCCCGTTTTATCAAGTTTGATATTTATATATTGGTATCGCTTTAAAATATAAGGCAATGAATTTGTGTCTAAACAACTTTCATCGGCACAAAGTGGAACAGGGCTTTGATAATTTAATAATTCATCATCCGCACCAACCAAAAGTGGTTGTTCAATAAGCCTTACATCTAAATCTGCTAATTCCTTGCTCATGGTTTTTAAAATGTCTAAATTCCAACCGCCATTGGCATCAACTATTAATTCTGCATCTTCGCGGGCCTCGCGTATTGCTTTAACGCGGGCGATATCTTTGATTTGATTTTCACCGCCTAGTTTAATCTTAAACCTTGCCCAATCGGTAAGTGCACCAGCTTTTTCCCCCATATCTTCTGGTTCGCCAATGCTTAGGGTGTAAACGGTTGGAAGGTGGTATGGCTCGGTATGACCCAATAATTCCCAAACTCTTTTACCCTTTATTTTGGCCAACAATTCCCATAAAGCGCAATCAAAAGCATTACGAATTGGGCCAGATGGTAACATATGGTTCAATTGGGCAATTGAAATTCCATTGGCAAAATGCGGCGCAAGGCTTTGTGAATATTGAACCGCTTTGTTTAATTCATCTTCATCAAACTCATGCGGCTCTGCTTCACCGCGACCAATATGATTGCCGCATGAAAGTTCGACGACCATCATCAAACTATGGGTAAAACTATATCTTGAAATTACAAAAGGTTCGGCAAGCAAATGCTTTTGCGCAAATGCATTTACTTTAATTGGCGCATCAATTTTCGTATTTATAATATCAATCATTTTCACGCTTTGCCATTTCTTGAATTACGAACAAAACCTGTGAAATCCTCGTAAAATTGGCTTATTTTTTCTAGGCGTTGTTCAACATCTTGACCGCCATTAAAACTAACAACATCATTAACAAGTAAATTAATAAGCCCAACCATTGGAACCGATGAATGCCAAAATAAAGCGCCATCACTATCGGCGGTTAAAACATGCTTGGTAATTTTTGATGCCCAATCACATAAAGTGTCGGTAATCATAATAACGGG
>CAZKYS010000201.1:0-3061 GCA_964557085.1 uncultured Caulobacteraceae bacterium | reverse complement strand
ATTGATGATGTCCGCCTATTTGAAAAAATCTGTCTTGAAGGGTTTCAATCAGGGCTTTCATGGCGCACAATTTTGGTAAAGCGTGAAAATTTTCGTAAAGCCTTCGAAGGGTTTGATTTCAACAAGGTCGCAAAGTTTGATGAAAATGACATTGCGCGCCTATTAAATGATGCAGGTATTGTAAGACATCGCGGCAAAATCGAAGCGACAATAAATAATGCCAAACGCGCCCAAGAAATGGTGAAAGAATTTGGTTCTTTGGCTAAATATTTTTGGCAATTTGAAAACCAAATCACCAAAAACTACACACCGCAAAGCGCGCAAATTGGTGATAATTCAGCCAAAATTTCAAAAGATTTAAAAAAGCGCGGCTGGAAATTTGTTGGCCCAACCACAATTTATGCCTTTATGCAGGCTATGGGGCTTGTTAATGACCATTATGATGAATGTTATGTTCGTGAATTAGTTAAAGAAGCCCGCAATAATTTCAAAGTTTAGCGCAAATATTGAAGTAAATTCATCCCCTTCAATTGCCCAAAAATCGAAGCTGACGCCTGATATTGGGTTTGCGCCGCTGATAATCTTGCTGCGACTTCTGTAAGATCAACATTCACAACATCGCCAACAATCTCGCTTAGGCGTGTTACTTTTTCTTCATTTCGCGCCAATGTATCAGAAATTTCTTTCGCAGTTACACCTTGTGATGAAGCAACGCCAATCGCATTATTTTGCACAGTTTCAAGTGCAGGCAATTGCGATTTAAGCCATGTTTGTTGTGCAGGTGTTAATTTGCCTTCAAAAGTGCCATTGGCATTTTCGTAAACTTTTAGGCCACGCATAAAATCCATGAAAGGTTGGAAAACTTCTTTTGCACCTTTTGAAATTTCAATTGTGCGCCCTTCATCCAAAGTTACAATGCGATTTTCGCCCATATCTTTGAAATTTGAATTTGTATCGGGCTGCGCTGCTAATGTATTCAAATTGGCGTAGACAACTGGCGTATCATAAGAATTTACACCGCCAAAAATCGACTGCCCTGCAAATGTTGTATTAGCAGCTGTCATCGCAGCATTAAGCGCAGATTCCAATGCCGCATCCAAGCCCGCACCATTTTGTTGTGCCAAAGCATTATTTAATGCTTGACGCGCATTATTAATTGCTTCTGTGAAAGATGTAAGCGCAGTTTCTTCAACTGTTGCCCTTGCTTCTAATGATTTCAAATCTTCATTGCGTGATTCAATGCGGCTTATCATTGCACGTGTATCAACTAACTTCTTGGCATTATGGCCATAGCCCTTTAAATCCCACGCATTTTTTTGGCTTGATGCCTGTGCTTGGGCCTTATCCATTTTTGATTGACCATCAAGGATACCTGAAACACCTGCTTGAAAAGCTGTAAAAGAAGAAACTCTTGTCATTTTGCGCCTCTAAATTGCGTCTAAAAGGGTTTGATACATTTCATCTGCCGCTTTAATCATGCGGGCCGATGCGGCGTAGGCTTGTTGGTATGATGTTAATTTCACCAATTCCTCATCAAGATTTACACCTTCGATATTTGAGCGACGTGTGTCAGCTTCGGTTTGTAAAGCAATAGCAGATGTTTTTTGCGCTTCTGCAGTTGATGCGCGGGTTCCAACATCACCTGCCAAAGTTGATGCAAATTCGCCAAGCGTCATTTTGCGCCCCGCAAGTCCAAGCGCTGAATCATAATATCCAGAAACTTTGGTTGCATTGAAAAGCTTTTGCGCACCTTTTGAATCCGCCAAACCAACGGCAACCGAACCAACAGTTGCAGTAGATAAATCAGGGTCAGCCAATGCAAGCAAACGTGGGTTGGCATTTATATTTGAATTAATTGTCAATGCATTTGCACGCCCAAAGCGCTTGTCTTGATTAAGCCCTGTAATCTGCCCCAAACTAAGTGATGTATTGCCACGCGGCGCAACATCTTGGGTCATGTTCATTGTGAAACCTTCAGATGATGCAGTTGGCGTCCATTTTAATTTGCCAGCACTATCAAGCGCATAATTTCCATAAATGCCAAAGCCAGTTGTTGGATCATTTAATGCATTAACAATATCACCCATTGTGCCCGCAGGTATTGTGATTTCCCTATCGGCAATGATTTGCCCACTTACATCGGAAAGGCGCATTTTAAATTTTGAACCAACTGCAAAACCATGCGCATCACTTGCGCTTAAGCCTGTTGAATAAGATGTTGGTTCACTCGAATTTATAAGGTTATTTAAGCCAAAGAAATGCGAAAATGCTTTATCACCGCGTAATGAGCCACCAGTTGCAGGTTCATCAAAAACAAAACCATTGCCAGATGTGGCGCTATTCATGCTTAATTTGCCATTGGCAAAACTTGCCGTGCCCATACCGCCAAGTGCCGCATTCAGATTTGTAACAAATGCACCAATTGTTCCACCTGTTGCGCCAAAGGCTGCACCATTTACGCTTATTGTGCCTGCGCTAAAATCAATATCGATTTTTCTTTGTAATTTTCCATCACTTGAAACAATGCCGATTGTGGTTTTGCCAGTAAAATTTAATGCATCGCCCGCAATAAGGCCAGTATCCGAACCGGTTGTGGTTTCAATGGCAGGCAAAGCAGCATTAGTATTATGAAGCGAATTTATGGCATCGGCCAATTTACCCGCAAATTCACCTAAACTATCGCTAATTTGGGATAAATCTTGATTACGTAAATCAAGAAGGCCACGCAATTTGCCGCTTTGGATTGATTTATCAAAAGTGCGAACAATTGTGTCACCGCTTGCTTTAACTGTTATTGGGTTAAAGGTTGATTGCGCCGCACCAGATGGCTGATAACCTAATTCAGATGCAGTTATACCCGCCAAAAATGCACCATCAGAAGTATATATATTCGCGGTTCCGCCATCTTGATAATCAACGCGTATATCAATCAATTGGCTTAATTTATCGATTAATTGGCTTTGACGCTCTTGTGCGCCAGTTGAATTGCCTGCGATATTGCCGCGTGTGATTTCATTATTGGCCTTGGTAATATCAACCAAAAGACTATTAATATCGCCAA
>CAZKYS010000200.1:0-3103 GCA_964557085.1 uncultured Caulobacteraceae bacterium | reverse complement strand
AAATTGCACAAAAACGTGTTGAAGCGCGCAATTTCGAAATCCGTAAAAACCTTTTGAAATATGATGATGTTATCAATGATCAGCGTAAACAAATCTTTGAAGAGCGTAAAGAATTTATGCGCGATGAAGATGTTTCTGAGACTATTGATAATATGCGCCTTGATACGATTGATGAAATTTGTGATCGTTTCATGCCGGCAAAACTTCTTCCAGAACAATGGGATGCAGATGGCCTTCATGATGCAGTAAAAGAAGTTCTTGCGATTGACCTTCCTATACATGAAATGATTGCCGCCGAAGGTATTGATGACAAAGACATTCGCGCGCAAATTACAAAAGCTGCTGATGATTTATGGAATGAAAAAGTTTCATTAATTGGCGACGCAAAAGCACGCGAAGTTGAAAAAGAAATCCTTCTTCGTACAATTGACCATAAATGGCGCGAGCATTTGGTTACAGTTGATCATTTGCGGTCGGTTATCCACCTTCGTGGCTATGGACAACGCGATCCATTGATTGAATATAAAACCGAAGGCTTTACATTATTCCAAGTTATGCGCGATGAAATGCGTAATGACGTTACAAAAATCCTTCAAAATATTCAGGTTATGAACCAGCCAGAGCCGCAACCTGAAGTCATGCAATTTAATGCACAGGATATGGGCGCAAATATTGGCGATGGTTTCAAATCAAACCCACAATTATTTGCAAGCCATCCAAACCCTGAAACTGGTTTGGATGAAATGGGCGATACACAAGATGATTTGGTTCATTCTGCCGAAGGCCCAATGCCACGCGCATGGCTTGAAACCCCACGCAATGGGGACTGTCCGTGCGGAAGTGGCAAGAAGTTCAAACACTGCCACGGGCGACTTGCATAGCAAATTTAAAATTTTAGATTTCAAAAGGCGAAACACAAAGTTTCGCCTTTTTTATGCATTAAATATGCGTAAATTGTGCTTTCACTTTAGCTAAAAGCCATATACAAGGCCTCATGGAGATTATTTATGAGCAATGCTGATTGGAAAAAAGTTGAAAACCATTTGAACAAAACTTTCGGTTCAAAAGACCTTAAGTTACAATCACGCAAAGGTAATGATGATTCCGTTGAAGTCTATAAAGGCGATGACTTCCTTGGCCTTGTATATATTGACGAAGATGAAGGCGAAACATCATATATTTTCGAAATGGCAATTCTTGATATTGATTTAGAGGGTTAATATCAAACAAAACCCATAAAATTCAAACTCAATTACAGAGTTTTAAGGGTTTGGAAACATTTTTTTAACCATAATTGCCACAAACACGCCCTAATTTATTATTAGATAAATATCAGACGCAATTTAAAGGTTTTAAAATGGATCAATTCTCATTCGTCGCACTTTTTATGCGTGCCGATATAATCGTAAAAACTGTCATGATTGGCCTTGCGCTTACTTCGGTTTGGTCGTGGGCGGTAATGGTTGATAAGGTATTTGGCGTTAAACGCCTTGAAAATGGTGCGCGCCTTGTTGAAAATGCGCTTGCTGATGGGCGTTCTAATGAAATTATTGAGGAATTAAGCAAAAAGGGCGATGCAACCGCACGCATTATTGCAATTGGTCTTAATGAAGCACGCGCGGCACGCCGAACTGGCACTATGAATGAAGGCGCCGCAAGCCTTGCAATCGAACGCATGGAACGTGTCATGAGTGCGCAAACCACACGCGAACTATCAAAAGCTGAACGCGGACTTGGGGTTTTGGCAACAATTGGTTCTTCTGCAACCTTTATTGGTCTTTTTGGAACGGTTTGGGGTATTATGAATTCATTCCGCTCTATCGCCGCTTCACATGATACAAATCTTGCAGTTGTTGCCCCTGGTATTGCAGAGGCTTTGTTTGCAACCGCGATGGGCCTTGTTGCCGCTATTCCTGCGGTAATTTTTTACAATTGGTTGACTGGCTCAATTGATAGATATGCAACGCGTATTGAGGCATTGGTTGATGATGTAATCGCCCGTGCATCACGCAAATTCTATGATGGTGCACAATAATGGCGGGCGGCCTTAGAACCCGTCACGGCAAACGTCGCCGCCGCCTTATGGGCGAAATTAACGTTACACCATTTGTTGACGTTACTTTGGTTCTTTTGATTATTTTCATGGTTGCCGCGCCATTATTAACCGTTGGCGTTCCCGTTGATTTACCAAAAACAGAAGCCAAATCATTACCCAATGATCAAGAGCCAATAAGTATTACAGTATTAAATGATGGGCGCATTTTCCTTCAAAAAAGCGAAACCCAATTTGATAATTTATTGCCACAAATTCAGGCAATCGCAGGCTCTTCATTCGAAAGGCGCATATTCATTCGCGCCGATGGTGAGGCTGCATACGGAAAAGTTATGCAAGTAATGGCGCGTGTTAATGCAGCGGGTTATCGCAATTTAGGTTTGGTCACTGATCCAATTACAAAATGAGATTGAAAGAATTAAATTCTTGGATAATTTCAATCGGCCTGCATGGATTATTATTTATGGCCGCTATTTTCACATGGAAAACCAATAAGATAATAAATCCTGACCCATCGATTTCGGTTGATATCATTGCAGAAAATGCACAAGATATTGGCAATTCTGCGCAAATGGCAGATCAACAAAACCAATTATCACAAGAAGAAGGCACAAATACCCCCCAATCACAAACAAGTGAAATCGCCCCACCGCCGCCGCCGCCAAGTGAGCCGATTGTTCAACAAACACCAAAACCAATTGAAACAAGCGCCCCAAAACCCTTGGAGGCTTTGAAAGCTTTAATTACAAAACCTCAACCAAAGCCCACGCCAACAAATCCAACACCAAAGACAGCGCCAATTCAAAAAACACCAAGTCCGCAACCACAAACAACTATAAAAAAAGCAATTACCGCGCCGCAAAAACCGATAAATAAATTACCAATGAATAATGATAATATTGATTATCGCTTTGACATTCCTGCTGCGCAAAAATCATCATCGGGCGTCAATTCAGGTGTTAAAAATGCGCCAAGGCTTACTTCATCTGGTCAAACCTCAAAAGGGCAAGGGCAAGGTGCAGGTAAAAGGCTTCAATCAGGTCTTGAAAA
>CAZKYS010000199.1:0-3177 GCA_964557085.1 uncultured Caulobacteraceae bacterium | reverse complement strand
CAAGGATCAGTTTTCGCGAATCTTCGTGAACAAAGCGCAAAATCATTGGTTGACATGGGGTGTAATGGTTATGCCATTGGCGGCCTTGCAGTGGGTGAGGGACATCAATTAATGTGTCAAACCATTGATGTAACTATTCCACATCTTCCTGAAATTCACCCAAGGTATTTGATGGGTGTTGGCAAGCCAATTGATATTTTAGAATCAGTTTTGCGTGGCGTTGATATGTTTGATTGTGTCCTTCCAACCCGTGCAGGGCGTCATGGGCAGGCATGGACATGGGACGGACCAATAAATATTAAAAATGCGAAATTTATCGAAGATTTATCGCCATTAGAATCATCAATTGATTGCGAAGCATCAAATAATTATTCCAAAGCCTATTTGAATCATCTGTTCAAGTGCAATGAAATACTAGGGCAGGTTCTTTTAAGTTGGCACAATATAGCATTTTATCAAGATATGATGTCAAAGATTCGCGCCAATATTGGTAATGGAAGCCTAAATGAATTTGCCAATGAAATGCGTGCGCGTTGGGCTAAAACCTAAAGTTGGCATTTTTTACCAATTGCAAGGCCGTGCAAGAAGCCACGGCGGATTTTGCCAAGATTTGTTGCTTTATTTAACTCATTATCGGCCTTTTCGGCGCCTGTAAGTTTACGAACAATTGAACGTGCAGGAATAATGCCTTTTGCAGCAGATTTTACGGCATCGCTTGCCGCTGCAGAAGCAAATTCACCGCTTTTTTGCGCCATACTTCTGTCATCAAAATTTGAGCTTTTAATTTCATCAGGGCCAAGAACAGCATCTAATTGGCTAATTTGATAGGCGATAAAGGCACAATCATAGCCTTCTGTATAGGCATACGGGCTTGTAATTTGCGCAAGGGCAGGCGGAACCCCTTTTTTAACTAGGCCAATATCTGACAGCGGCTCATCCATGATATTTTCTTTGTTTTTGCCTGAAGATGCACAAGAACTAAACGAAAGGCATAAAGCGCCAGCTAATAATAAAGTAACAAACTTTTGAACTTTAACCTTATAATTAAAAGCAATTTTAGAATTCATTAGTTTTCCCTTTTATAATTTATAAAGTCATAATTATGCAAAAATTCGATGAAAATTTTAATTTAACAATTTGTCTAAAAAATGGTCTTCATTAAATTTTTTGTTCGGTTTCAAGTTTTCTATAATGGAATGTTTATCATTAAAAGCCATTTTGGGCGTATTTTAACCAAAAAATGTATTCTTATCTGAATTAATTTATAAAAAAGCAGGACTTTGTGCTGTTTTGGAATTGACCTTTGCGAAACAATCGCTAAATCGCACTCCTCACTTATGCAAACTTTGTGAATGTGAATGGGCCGGTAGCTCAGAGGTAGAGCACCCGACTTTTAATCGAGTGGCCGTGGGTTCGATCCCCACCCGGCCCACCACTCAAATAAATTTTTTAAATTTCCAAATATTAATATTAGTAAAGCTTGAATTCAATTTACATTGAATTGATGCTTTTGTTTGTGTATTTTTTTGGCAAATTTTATACACTTGTTATATAAAATTCATATTCCATTCAGATACTTGCTAGTGTATGTTATTCTTGTATCTGTTTACTTATTGGTTAAGTGGCGTAAATGCAACAATGTGTGTTTAATGCAATGATTTTATGCCAAATAAAGGCGGATATCGCAGATAAATAGTTGACCAATATTTACTTTCCGCTAATCTATGTGCGCGACGACCTTTCGGGGCGTTCGGGTTGCGCGGATTCGCGCGATTAATTCTATAGAGAGGGAAATTAACCCATGAAAAATTTTTGGCTTAGTGCTACTGCATTGGTAGCTCTTGCTGCTGCTCCTAGCCTTGCTTCTGCGCAAGGTTGGTATGGTAGCGCGACTGCTGGTTACAACACTAACGGCGGTATCGATTTTGACGCTGTTGCAAATCCAACTGGCGCTGGCGCTTCACCTTACAATATTGGTGCTGGTGCAACTGGTGACGGCGGCTGGGGCGGTGCTCTAGCTCTTGGTTATGCTTTTGAAAATGGCTTCCGTACTGAAGCTGAGCTTGGCAAAACATCTGCTGATTTTGCAAATAAAGGCAATGGTGCAACTCTTGGTAGCCAATCTACTTGGACTGCTATGTTGAATGGCCTTTATGACTTTAACCGTGACGGTAAAGTAAACCCATTCGTTGGTGCTGGTGTTGGTATGGCACGTGCTAAGGTTAATGCTTCATCTTACGATCAAGCTAATGCATCTAACCCATTGCTTGCGCTTTCTCGTCAGTCTGCAGTTCACGTTTCAGATACTGATTCTGGTTTTGCTTGGCAATTGATTGCTGGTCTTGGTTTGAAACTTACTGACCAATTGAGCGCTGACCTTTCTTATAAATGGTTGAACGTTCCTGATCTTTCATTTGCAGGTACTGGTCGTTACCGTACAAATATTACTGGTGGTTCTGCTACTCAAGCATTAACTATTGGTGCTTCTGAAGGTGCTGGTCTTGGTTCTGGTGGTATTGTTGGTCTTGGCTTGCGTTATGCATTTGCTAAACCTGCTGCGCCGGTTGTTGAACCTCCTCCACCGCCACCACCGCCACCGCCACCGCCACCTCCTCCTGAAGAGCCAGCTCCTCCTCCGCCACCACCGCCACCACCAGTTCACGTGGCATGTGACGGTCAGTCTATGATTGTTTACTTCGAGCATGACAAATCATTCTTGACTGATGAAGCGACTGCTAAAATCGACAATACTGTAAGCCAAATCAAAGCTAATGAGTGCGTTTACAAATCTGTATTGATTGAAGGTCACGCTGATACTTCTGGTAACGCACGTTATAACGTTGGCTTGTCTCAAAAACGCGTAACTGTTGTTCATGATGCATTGGTTGCACGTGACGTTCCATCTGATTTGATGGAAGGCCAAGCGTTCGGCGAAACTAAACCAGCTGTTGCGACTGCTGATGGCGTTAAAGAGCCTATGAACCGTCGTACTGAAGTTACTTTCACTTTCCAATAAGCGATAAGTAAATTCTAATAAGAAGGCCCATCATTGATGGGCCTTTTTTTATTTCATGAAAATAAAATTTTTAAATCTATATAAAATAGATTTTATCATCAGGTAAAATTATTTTAGGCGCATGAACTTCTAAGGGGCGCAATGTTTCATATATTTTTGCA
>CAZKYS010000198.1:0-3230 GCA_964557085.1 uncultured Caulobacteraceae bacterium | reverse complement strand
TAAAATCTACAATTGCGCTTATTGATGAAAAACTATCGTAATAATTCCTAATATTAGGCTTTTTGCAATTTTTTCATAAACTTAGTGTTTCAACTTTTGCAACTTGTAATAATTGTTTGCGATGTTTCTAGCGGGTAAGTTATTGCATTATTTGTAATAAATTTAGAAATTCAAGCCAAAAACCCAATGTTTTTGGTTGAAAAAATCTTTGTGCACTGCAAAAAATGGGCTTTTTTTGCAAATTTTTGCATTACTTTGGGTTGAATTTAAACTTAAAATTCACCAAATAGTTGTATGGATAATCGCGTATTTAAAATTGAAACACGTGACAATTGGCATGAAAATGCAAAAATTGGCAAATATTTTGGGTCAGCGCTTGATAAAAAAGATGGGTTTATTCATTTTTCGACTATCAAGCAATTGGACCAAACTTTGAGCCTTTATTTTGCAGAAGTAAAAAATCTAATCATTGCTGAAATAGATGCTGATTATTATGGTGATTTAATGAAGTGGGAATTATCGCGTGGCGGCGCGCTATTTCCGCATTTATACGGTGAATTAGTTTTTGAATCTGTTCGTAAAATTTACGACGTTGAATATATTGATGGTATTGCGCAAATACCAATGGAATTGAGAATTTAGGCATGTCAACAAACTCATTTAAATTTGATGTTTTGGGGCGTGCCTTACATTTGCTTCCTGCTGAAACTGCACATGATATTGCGCTAAATGCATTTGAAATGGGTTTTGCCCCCCGCCTTGAATGTGAATATGATTTGAGCACTGATTTTGCAGGTTTAAAACTTCCAAATCCCGTGGGTTTTGCGGCGGGTTTTGACAAAAACGCCTATGTTGCAGATGAAATTCTATCTTCTGGCTTTGGCTTTGTTGAATGTGGAACTGTTACGCCTTTGCCGCAAACAGGTAATCCAAGGCCACGATTATTTCGCCTAAAAGAAGATCTTGCAATTGTTAATGCAATGGGATTTAACAATATTGGTCTTTCAAAATTCGTTGATAATTTGCGCTTAAGACACCACAAAAAAGGTATTATTGGTGCAAATGTTGGCGCAAATAAAGATAGCCAAGATAGAATTGCAGATTATCAAGAGGGCGTAAGGCGCGTATGGCTTCATTCATCTTATGTAACGATGAATATTTCCTCGCCTAATACAAAGGGGCTTCGTGATTTACAATCTCAAGCCGCTTTAGAAGAATTATTGGGCCGCGTTAATGAAGTTCGTGGTTTGCAAACGCGCGTTCACGGACAGCGCCCATTATTTCTTAAAGTTGCGCCCGATTTATCTGATTTTGATATTGCAAGCATTGCAAAAACTATACTTTGGGCCAAAATTGATGGTTTGATTGTATCTAATACAACAATAAGCCGCCCTGAAGGTTTGAAAAATAATAATAAATCAAGAAATGGTGGATTATCGGGTGCGCCATTAATGGAATTATCAACCAAAGTTCTTGCGGCATTCAAGTCTGAACTTGGGGATAAAATACCTTTAATGGGTGTTGGTGGTATCATGAGTGGCGATGACGCCATCAAAAAATTTGAAGCAGGCGCAAAGGCAATTCAAATTTATACTGGCTATATTTATAAAGGCCCGAATTTAGTGCGTGATATTCACAAAGCTATCGCGGAATATCGCGGTATCGCTTAAGCAATAGCAATCAAATTTTGTGAAGATTTATTGCGGCGATTATATGCGCCAATTCCGCCCATTTGATCTTTGTTTTCTGCCTCACCTGCTTCAACCAAAACGTGAATTGCGAATAATGGGCTGTAATTTTGGTAATTAGAACCAAAACGAATGTTTTCACTTGTATGCGGTTTTTCGTGCTTTTTATATTCATTGCGTGAAAAATATGGATTTAATTCGACACATGCAATTGCTTCAACTGGGGCAATTACGTCCCGTTTTGGCACATTTGGCGCGTGATATGGTGCAATCGAATTAATCATAGACTTATAAGCGCACAATTTATGCCAGTTCGCGGCGATTGAAAGCTAAGCCCTGCAAAAAAATTTACTATTTGTTAACCATATACTTCACCTGAATATTAAATCATGTCATGTAAATTGATATGATGAGTTTGGTAGGGGTAAAAGAAAATTCTGGCGATAGCCAATTTTCAACGTCGTCGTTTTTACGTGACGTCCCTGATTCCATGCTTTGGTCGGCTTTTAACTTATTAGAGGCACAGCTTTGTACCCTAAACGCCCTTGGCGAATTATATTGGCATAATAAGGAAAACAAGCTTTTTGCAAATATGGCATTGCCAAATAATCTTAATGAACTTGGCGAAAAGCTTGGGATCAATAATTTTGGGCAAATATTTTCTGATGCCAAAATTGAAGATGGCATTCGCACATTAAAGCTTGAGCAAATTGGCATATTATTTCGCCATAATACTTAAATCATGTCATGTAAATTGATATGATGAGTTTGGTAGGGGTAAAAGAAAATTCTGGCGATAGCCAATTTTCAACGTCGTCGTTTTTACGTGACGTCCCTGATTCCATGCTTTGGTCGGCTTTTAACTTATTAGAGGCACAGCTTTGTACCCTAAACGCCCTTGGCGAATTATATTGGCATAATAAGGAAAACAAGCTTTTTGCAAATATGGCATTGCCAAATAATCTTAATGAACTTGGCGAAAAGCTTGGGATCAATAATTTTGGGCAAATATTTTCTGATGCCAAAATTGAAGATGGCATTCGCACATTAAAGCTTGAGCAAATTGGCATATTATTTCGCCATAATACGCGCAATGGCCTTTTGGCTTTGCAAAAAATTGATACCAAACCAATTTATGATTTTGCAAATGATAAAGAAGCCCAAGATTTGAAATCTGCGCTTAGTGAAAAGCGTGTAATTCTTTATAAACAGCCAATTGTTTGTGCAAAATCACGCAATCCAATTCGGTTTGAAGCTTTGGCAAGAATGAAGAAGGAAGATGGCACAATTGCCCTGCCTTATGAATTCATCCCTGCGGCGGAGCGTTCTGGTCTAATTTGCGAGCTTGATATTTGTGCAATTCAAATTGCGTTTGAACAAATTAAAAAAATTCCAAACCTTCATCTTGCAACCAATGTTTCATTCGCCACAATAAGTGATTATGCATCGCGCAATGAAATATATCAAATTTTGCAACATAATATTCAATATGCAAAGTTTCTTACTATCGAAGTTACGGAAACCATCGCAATTCATGATTTT
>CAZKYS010000197.1:0-3262 GCA_964557085.1 uncultured Caulobacteraceae bacterium | reverse complement strand
ATCCTTCTGAATTAATTAACTCAGTATTTATTTATAAAACTCCTGATTCTGCGCTTGGTATTCAAGGGCTTGCGGGTACGGTTGATTTAAGAACAATTAGACCACTTAACGTGAATGGGCGCAAAATAAATGTTAATGCGCGCTACAGCACATCATCAATGGATCAGTTGAATCCAGATGTTAATAAAGATGGCTATCGTTTTTCGGCATCTTATATTAATCAATTCATGGATGGAAAATTAGGTGTTGCAATTGGTTATGCTCATCTTAACTCTACCAACCAAACACAACATTTCCGTGCTTGGGGCTATAATAATTATAATATCGCAGGCACTGATTATCTGTTGTTGAATGGTGCAGAAGTTCGCGCACAATCTTTACATAAAGAGCGTGATGGTTTGCTAGGTGTTGTTGAATACAAACCAAATGATAATTATCATGCGCAACTTGATTTATATTATTCAAAAATGAAGCAGGAAGAAACCATTCGTGGTGTTGAATTCTTGTCTCAATGGGGTGTTGACAATTTCTCTGTTACGAGCCCAGCGATTGATACGATTGGTGGAACAAAATACATTAAAAGTGGCGTACTTACTAATATGCGTCCAATCGTGAACAATAAATATAACACGCGTGATGATGATGTTTTGTCTGTTGGCTTTAATCAGCAATTTAAGGCGGGTATTTGGGATTTAGATGCGGACCTTTCATATTCTAAAACTAAAGGTGATTGGCAAGATTTGGAAATGTTTGCGGGTTACGGTGCAACAGTTCCTGCTTATGGCGATGGTGCTAACTTAACCAATATAGCCTTCTTGGTTAGAGAAAATGGACAAGCCATTCTTGACCCTAGCTTCAATTATTCTGATGCAAGTAAAATTTATCTTGGTGATAGTGCGCCATGGGGTGGCACCGTTAATGGTGTTGTCCAAGGTGGATGGGGTGCTGATGGTCATATCCGTTACCCTCATATTGATGACCAATATACTGGATTTAACTTCAAGGCTAGAACATCAGTTAAAGATACATTTGTAGGTAAATTATTCTCAAATGTTGAGCTTGGTTTGAATTTCACAGCGCATGATAAAACAAAATCAATTGATGAATATGACATCAACTTGAAAAATAATCGTGCTAGAGTAAATATATCGCCTGTAGGTATTGGTAATGCAAATCTTGGCTTTGTAAGCTGGGGTGGCTTAGCGGCATTTGATATTATGGGTGCGCTAAATCAATATTATGCCTTAAAAGGTATTAGCGATAATGCTCACTGGAATAAGCAATGGGGCTTAAATGAAGAGTTTACTACTCTTTATGCAAAGCTTGATGTTGATTCAGAATTATTTGGTCACAGATTATCTGGTAACGTCGGGGTTCAATATTCTGATGTTAGAACACAGTCAGAAGGTTATATTGTTGGTACAAGTTCAACACCAACTTTTAATTCCGTTTCAAATAGATATGATGATGTATTGCCAAGCTTAAACCTTGCGCTTGATATTACTAAAAATCAAAAATTGAGATTTGGTGCATCTAAACAAGTTGCAAGACCGCGCCCTGATGATTTAAGTGCATCGGTTGAAGCAAGTCTTGGACAGATATTAATTGGTCCTGATGCAGGTAAATGGCGTTATTCTGGTAATGGCGGGAATCCAAATCTACAGCCGTGGCGTGCAAATGCTTATGACCTTTCATGGGAATGGTATTTAAACAAAACCAGCGCAATTACATTGGCAGGATTCTATAAAACTGTTGATTCATACATTTATACTCAAAATAGTATCTTTGATTTTGCATCTGTTCCAAATCCAAACAACTTACCATTGGTAAGCACATTGGGCACTTTCTCTTTGCCTTTGAATGGTGTTGCAGCTGCTAACGGTAAAGATGCCTTCATTAAAGGTATTGAGGTTCGTGCAACCATTGACCTTGGAAATTATGTTCCAATGTTGTCAGGCTTCGGTTTTGACGGAAGCTACACAAAAAGTGATACAAATATAGCGCCTGATGGCCCTGCAAGCTCTAATAAATTGCCTGGTTTCTCTGGTTCTACATATAATATCACTGGCTATTACGAGAAAAATGGCTTCCAAGCGCGTATTTCTAAACGTTGGCGCGAAGCGGCAAGGTCAGAAGTTGGCGGATTATTTGCTGCTAAAACTTATGTCTTGACTTTGGATGATGAACAAGTTGACGCTCAAATTGGTTATACTTTCCAAAGTGGTCAATTTGAAGGTTTGTCAATTAACCTTCAGGCGTTCAACGTGGATAATAGCCCGTTGCGTACAAGATCAACTCAACAAACTTCTTCTGGTACATATTTGCCTGAAACATACGACTTGTATGGCACACAATATGCACTAAGTGTTGGTTGGAAATTCTAATCTTACTCCGAATAAACCTTGGCTCTATTTCCTTCCGGCGGGGCCAAGGTTTTCTTAGAAAGAAAAGACTGATTAAATCAGCGAAAATTCATTTATTTGAAAAACTAGTCATCTGCCTTTTTGGTTTTCCCCAGTTACTCAACTGAAAAGGCAGTTGCATTTTCCCACAAATTACAACTTGTATAATTAATCAAGGAGCCATTAATGGCAAAACTACAGGAAATGACCCGCAAAAAATCTAATTATAAAAATAACATTGCAAAAATAGCGGTCATTTCGCTCTTAGCATTGCAATTTGGGTTTATTAATCAAAGTGCAATTGCAAAACCAGCAACTCAAACACAATTAAAAGATTGGCCAAAAATTAATAGCCCAATCAAAAGCGACGCAGCATCAGAAGCAAAAATAAAATCAATACTAAGCACAATGACATTGCGTCAAAAAATCGGTCAAATGACACAGGCCGAAATACGTTATATTACGCCAAAAGAGGTTCAAGAATATTATATTGGTTCTGTGCTTAATGGTGGCGGTGCATGGCCTTCAATGAATAAACACGCAAGTGTAAATGATTGGGTTGCATTATCGGATGCTTTTTATGATGCATCTATGAAAACCGATATGAAAAACCCAATACCAATCATTTGGGGTATTGATGCGGTTCATGGAAATAATAATGTTTATGGTGCAACAATCTTCCCGCACAATATTGGTCTTGGCGCTGCGCATGATGCCAAATTAGTTGGCGAAATTGGTGCCGCAACTGCGCGTGCGGTTCGTGCAACTGGTATTCAATGGGCATTTGCACCAACTTTGGCGGTTGTTCAAAACCAAAGATGGGGAAGAACTTATGAAAGTTTCTCTAACAACCCATATCA
>CAZKYS010000196.1:0-3309 GCA_964557085.1 uncultured Caulobacteraceae bacterium | reverse complement strand
AAATGCAGATTACCTTTACTACACGGCGCACCCAAAAAGCCTTCTGTGGCCTGATAAATTGGGGCGGGTTCTATTCCAATGCGTGAATGAATGAATGTTCGCTCAAAAGCATTCATGCCTTCTGCGCCATATAGAATTTTACTTAAATTTGGCCATTTATAATTTGCCTTGGCAATTGCCAAAAGAATTTGGGTTGGGGCAATCAAAATATCGGGGGCAAAATTGGCAATATTTTTTGCAATTTCTTCACGATTTATAGAAAGCGCGAAGAAACGAAAATCAATTTTTTTCGGCGTACTATAAAGTGAATTACCTGCACGCAAGCAAAGGGCGATTTTGCGAATTTTCAATAATTTCGATGGCCCAAAAACCTTACCCAAAATTTGCCCAAGATAGGATGCGCGTTCATATTCATTGGTCACAAATAGCCCACGATTTTGCCCCGATGTTCCAGTTGAAAACCCTGCCACCAAGCCATTTTTCAAATTCGTTTTATTGCCCTTTTCACTTTCAATTGCCGCATTTTGCGCATCATTAAGTGACAGGTTTTCACAATTCAAACCGTCGAAATTATCACGAAAAGTTTTGATATTTATTTTTTGAAAATCATCAAAATTTTTAATATTTTTATTTTGATAGAAAGGGAATTTTTGTGAAAAATTGGGTAATTTTGCCAAGTTTTTATTTTGCATTTCCACTATTTGCCTGCTCGTTTTTTTTAAATTTGCGCGCGCATTCAAATAAGAAAAAATGGTTTCAAGGCGCATTAATGCCCCCATTTATTGTATGTTTCAACGCAATGCGATGGAATGATTTCAAGCCTATCACGTGAATTATTTCGTAAAACCGAAAGCTTGTTTAAGGTATTTTTATATCCACTTACATTTCCCAAAAGCCCAATTGTAAGATTGGGCGGCGGGATATTTTCTTCAACCGCCTTCATTGACCATGCGGCATCACCAATAAAAAATATTGGCTTATCTTTTGTGCGCGCAATAAGGCCCCAATGGCCTTTGCAGTGCCCCTCTAATTCAACCGCCAATAATGAATTATCGCCTAATAAATCGACACCCCAAAGAAATGGTGCAAATTCATTTGGTAATGCAATTTTTTCGAAATTCTCATAAAATTTGGCGCGGTTTTCAATGCGTGGCGGGATTAAATCAGAAAGGATTCCTGATTTCGTTCGTGAAAAGCGGTTTCCAATTTTGGTTTGTTTAAGACCTTCTTTGGCGCAAAATATTTTTGCCAATGGAAAGTTTCGCAATCCTGCAATATGGTCGCCATGAAAGTGGGAAATGATAATTGCCTTTATATCATTTGGCGTAAGTTTATATTTTTCAAGCGCGTTTACAATGGATTGGCTATCATCATATTGGATTGGCGTTGCAATTCTATAAAGCCGTTCGGGGAACGGTTTTGTGGCTTCTAAAAACGCACTATCATAACCAGTATCAAAAATTATTGGCCCATAATTTTCATGTATCAAAAGCCCAACCAGCGCAGGAAATTCACAGCAAGCAAGGCCACCGCCCTTAATCGTCATAAATTCGGGGTGTTGGCACGATCCAATTTTCAATAATTTCCAATCACAAATCATGCACTATCCCGAATATTTTCTGCAATTTCATACGCCGTTTCAAAAGCATTGAATTGGGGGATATAATTTAATTTATTGCGCGCTTTGGCAAGGTCAAATGTCTGTGAAAAACTAAGGGCACAAAGCGAATATTTGGTTAGTGGTGGTTCGGGGTAATTTGGCAAAATGCGGCAAATATTTTCAACTATTCCAATGATTGGTTTTACCATTTCATAATTCAAATTGATGAATTTAACATCCTTTTTCATCGCATTTGCAATATTCTCAATCATATTGCGAAGTGGCATTGATTGAGAGCCCGAAATATTGAAAATTTCCCCACCAATTTCTTCATATTTTTGCGCACAAAGATGAATAACATTGGCAATATCGCGCACATCGCTTGGCTCAATCAAGGCATTGCCATTATTGAAAAGCGGGAATTTGCCCTTTTCTATAAGCCTTAAAAAGCGTGGCAATAAAACATTATCATTCGGGCCAATAATTGCGCGTGGGCGAATTATTATGGTTTTGAAATTATCACCATTTTGCGCTTGAACAATTTCCTCCGCCATTGCTTTGGTTTTGGCATAATCATTCATAAATATTTTGGGTAATTCATCGCTTTCCTTAAGTCTGATTTGATCCATTTCACGCGCATAAACCGATGGTGATGAGATAAAAATAAAAGCGCGAACTTGATTTTCTTTGGCAGCTTTCAAAAGTTTTTGGGTCGCGCCAACATTAATGTCAAAAAAATCCTTATACCGCCCCCAAGGTGATGAAAGTGCAGCGGCATGAATTACAATATCAATATTTTTCAAGATTAGGGCAAGATCATAATTGTTTAAATCTGCGGCAATAAATTGTGCGCCCAATTCTTTGATTTTTTCACCCGCCTTAAGATTGCGCCCGATGCCAATGATTTCAAAACCTTCGGCAATAAATTTTTCGACCAAATCGATACCAAGACCGCCAGTTGCGCCCGTAATCAAAACCCTCATATTCTAATCACCATTGCGCCAATTGAAATGCCCGCAGATGTGCCAAGTAGCAATACATTAGAACCCGTTTTTAACATTCCAGTTTTGTGCGCATGATATAAAGCATTTGGCAAAGAAGCGGCAATTTGATTGCCAAAAGTATCAAAAATATCAACCACCCGTTCGGGGCGCGTTTTCAAAACATTGCGTAAAAATTCAAGCCCAGGGGCTGATGCTTGATGGGCAATTACAACATCAATTTCTTCAAGTGAAACCTGCGCCATTTTTAGGGTTTCGGATAAGGTGCGTGGCAAATATTTACCCGCCGCGCGGAAAATTCCGAATGCATCCATATAGAATTTTGCGCCTTCTTTTAAGGCTTCATAGCCATCATCAATTCTAATTTTTGTTCCGCCAGAGCGTAAGTGGGCGGTATCAATTCCTGATGAATAGGTTTTAAAATTACTTGCCAAAATAAGCCCACAATTTTCATCATCATGAGCCTCAAGACATATTGCCGCCGCGCCATCGCCAAAGATTGCCGATGCATGTGGCTGTGAATAATCAAGGCCGCATGATGCAATGTCGGATGCAAAAATAAGCGCCCTTTTTATCATTCCTGTTGCAATATATTGCGCAGCAATTTCAAAAGCGCTTAGGAATGAAAGGCATGTCATGTTAACATCAAAACATTTTATGCCCGATTTTTCCAAACCCAATTCTTTTTGCACAAAAACCGATGTTGAT
>CAZKYS010000195.1:0-3310 GCA_964557085.1 uncultured Caulobacteraceae bacterium | reverse complement strand
CAATGAACGAGTTCATGATACCGAAAACCGTACCAAATAGACCGATAAATGGCGCGTTCGCACCGATTGATGCCAAGAAAGTCATGTTTGAACCAAGGTCATTAATACCTTTATTTTGTTCAATATCCATAGCAGTTTGGATACGACCCAATGTGTGGTCACCAGTTTTCATATTGTAAAGGCCAAGTTCACGAGTTTTAAGAACCTCAGCATAGCCAGCAGCAAACATACGTTTTGCAATTGAATCTGGTTGTTTTGCAACTGCTTGAGATGCTTCATCAGGTGTTTTTGCTTTATTCATTGCAGTAATAAAGTTTGTAATTTTGGCTTTGTTTGAACGCATAACCAAGATTTTTTCAAACAATAGTGAAAGTGCGTAAACAGCACATGCAACTAGAATGAATAATACAACTTTAGAAACGATAGTTGCATCATTTACCATGCCCCAAAGCGACATGCCGCCTTGTTCAGAAGCAGTTTTAGCAGCTTCAGCAGCGCCGGCAGCTTCAGCGGCAGAAATGGCAGCTGGTGCAGCAGCAACAGCATTTGAAACAGTGTTTGTAGCGTCAACAGTTGCGTTAGCTACGGTATTTGCGGTATCACCGCTTGCTTGTAAGAGCGCGAACATAGGTTCTTAATCCTCCAAAAGTTAAAACCAACCATTAAAAATTTCTTAATGATTAAGCGCGGACTTAACACCTAGCGACCTAAGTCGTAATTGAAAAGCCCCCAAAAGTAATTTTTGACACATTTTGACACTTTTTGTCATTACAATAGCATTTTGGCAAAAACAGGGCAAAAAATTGTGCACCCGCGAACAAAAAATGACAATTTAATAACAAAAAATACAAAAAACAGCAAAAAAGTTTCGCCGACATTCTGTCGCCCACAATTTATGTAAATGAAATATAATTTTAAAAAAAATATTCAAAAACAAAAATTCAAGTGTTAATAAATAGTAAACTTTGAAAACAACCATGAGTCAATAGGAGATTGACAAACCATAACAGCTTATAAATTTTCCGAAAAAATTTTATCAATAATTATAGTAATTACCTATCGATAACAGTATAAAACTATTAGTCTTTGGAATATAGGTCTGGCCTTCTATCGCGGAAAAAGCCCCATGCCGCACGGTGTGTTTGCAAGAAATCAAGGTCAAATTCGCCAACTATTACCCCCTCTTCATCACGGCCTAATTGTGCAATTTTATCACCTCTATGGTCGGTAATAAAACTTGAGCCATAGAAATTTTGCGGTGCACCAAAACCGTGTTCAATTCCTATTCTATTTGCCGCAATTACTGGAATTATGTTTGAAACAGCATGCCCAGTCATGGCGCGCTGCCATGGATCTTTGGTGTCTAAAGTGCCGTCATGTGGTTCACTTCCAATGGCAGTTGGGTAAAAAAGAAGTTCTGCCCCCTTTAAAACCATGGCACGGGCGCATTCGGGATACCATTGATCCCAACATATGCCGACACCAATTTTGGCATATTTAGTGTCCCATACTTTAAAGCCTGTATCACCTGGTCTAAAATAATATTTTTCCATATAGCCCGGCCCATCGGGGATGTGGCTTTTTCTATATGTGCCTAAAATTTCACCATCTGCATCAATTATAACCACACTATTATAATATCGTGGGCCATCTTTTTCATAAATAGAAACTGGAATCACTACTGAAAGCTCTTTGGCAATAGGCTGCAAAGCGGTGACGCATGGATGCGTGTTTGCAGGATATGCATGGGAAAACCATCTTTCATCCTGCGTTGTGCAAAAATAAATATTTTGGAACAATTCACTTGGCAGGATTATTTGTGCGCCATTTTTCGCGGCATCACGAATGAAGCCAATAGTTTTTTCAATATTGTGCGCCATATCATTTGTATAAGAGGTTTGGATTGCACCAACTGTTACAATTCGCTTATTTGCCATTTATATAAACCTATTTTGGTTGTTGCTGTGTGATGCAGTGGAAAGAACCACCGCCAGTTAATACAGACATTGCTTCAATACCAATAATTTTGTGATTAGGAAAACATTCGCCCAAAACACGCAATGCTTCATCTGTGCTCTTGCTTCCGTAATGCGGCATCACAACCGCACCATTTCCAATGATAAAATTCATATGCGATGCAGGGATAATTTCATCATCTTCATTGGTAATTAAGCCAGGGCTTGGGGCGCGGACAATTTCAAAACTTTGACCATCCAAATTCTTCATTGCGCATAAATCATTGTAGATTTTATCTAACACATCCTTATTTGGGTCATCATCACCAAATGGTGATTGGCAAATTATTTTATTTTCGCCAATAAAGCGGGCAATATTGTCAATATGTCCATCTGTATGGTCATTCAAAAGCCCATCTTCAAGCCATAAAATCTGTTTTGCGCCCAAATCATTGACCATTATGGTTTCAATATCTGATTGCGATAGATTTGGATTGCGGTTTTTATTCAAAAGGCATTGTTTAGTTGTAAGGAAAACCCCCGCACCATTGCCATCAATTGAACCGCCCTCAAGGATAAAATCTATTTCTTTGCTGCGCGTTTTTGCGGCATCAACAAGTTTAACATTCACCTCATTATCATGCTCAAGAATGTATTTTTCGCCCCAGCCATTAAAGCCAAAGCAAAGTGCAATTTCACCATTTTCATCTTTTGCAAAAATTGGCCCCGTATCTCTAAGCCAAATATCACCAAATGGGATTTTAAATATTTCAACTTCTTCGGGTAAAAGTTGTGTGGCATTTTGATAGGCTTCATCACTTGCCACCAAAAGTTTAATAGCATTTTTACGCCCATTATGCGGTGTAATTAATGCCTTAATCATCGCACCAATTTCAGCGCGCGCGCCATCAATATCTTCTTGCCATAAATCGTGCGCCGATGGCCAACAAGTCCAGATTGCGGCCTGTTCTTCCCATTCTGCGGGAATTGTAATTTTCGTGCTCATTAACATACCTTTTAGTTGGCTATTATCCCATTTGCACAAAAATCAAAACTTTTTATTTCACAAAAAATTTACCAGAGCCATTAGTTGAAATTTCTGCACTACCACGAATTTCATGAACTGTTACATCGCCAGAGCCAACAATGTGAATTTTTGGGTTGCTCACATAGCCCAGATGTTTAAACGAGCCAGAACCACCAAGATTAAGATCAACATCGCCGCCGCCATCTGCAACATATATGTCGCCTGAACCTGAAATTTCTGCATTAATTTTTGCAATTTGTTTTGCAATACTAACACTTCCAGAGCCATCAATATTAATTTTAGTTTCGCCGTTTACTGAACCTGTTTT
>CAZKYS010000194.1:0-3415 GCA_964557085.1 uncultured Caulobacteraceae bacterium | reverse complement strand
TTGCGGCGCGCGATGCGTATGAAATGCTTGGCAGCCCTGAAGGTGAATTGGCATTGGCGCAGGCGACACTTCATCTTGCATGTTGTCCAAAATCAAATGCGGGATATGTTGCATTTAAAAATGCAATGGCACTTGCCAAATCAACCCAAGGAGAAATGCCACCCAAGCATTTTTTAAACGCGCCAACCAAAATGATGGGGGATTTAGGCTATGGTAAAAATTACCAATATGACCATGACATCGAAGGCGGTGTTTCAGGCCTATCAGGTTTCCCCGAAAGAATGGGGCAACCAATCCTTTTCGAACCCAAAGAAATTGGCGCAGAGGCAAGGATTGTTCCGAAACTTGAAGAATGGCGAAAATTGCGTAAATTAAAATAATGCGCCCAAATTATCTTAACCCGCTTTTTCAACCTATCACCAAATTAAATGGTGTTGGGCCGAAAATTGCGCCTTTGCTTGCTAAGGCGATTGAGGGGGAGATTGTGCGTGATGCGGCATTTCATTTGCCGTCAAACCTTATTGATAGGCGTTATAATTCCAAAATTGCAGACGCGCCAATTGGCATAAGTGCGAATTTTGAAGTTGAAATTCTTTCCCATGAAAATGCCCATAAGCATCGCCCATATCGGGTGATTGTTTCGGATGATACGGGCTTTTTGACACTTGTATTCTTTAATCCCAACCCCAAATTTTTAAAGGCGCGATTGCCAATTGGTGAAAAACGCGTGGTATCGGGCGAAGTTTTGGAAAAATTCAATGAAAAGCAAATGGTTCACCCATCGCGCATTTTGAATTTGGGTGATGACGCGCTTAATGTGGCGTTTGAAACAATTTATCCCAATACGGGCGGCCTATCACAAAAAACACTTGGCAAAATCTGCCATGAAGCGGCGGATTTGGTGAATGTTCCAATCGAATGGATTGATGAAAGCCTTTTAAAACGCGAAAAATGGGGCAGTTTTAATGAAGCCATTAAGGCAATTCATAATCCGCAAAACCCCGAAGAAATAAAGCCCGAATTTTGGGCGCGCCGCCGCCTTGCTTATGATGAGGCTTTGGCGCGGCAGGTTTTGATAAATCTTAATTCAGTGCGCCGAAGCAAAGTGCGAGCATTTCCATTGCGAGACCAAACGGGCTTAACCCAAAAATTCTTGTCGCAATTACCATATTCGCCAACCAATTCCCAAAGCCGCGCTTTTGAATCTATTGAAAAAGATATGGCGCAAGAAATTCCAATGATGCGCCTATTACAGGGGGATGTGGGGGCGGGCAAAACCCTTGTTGCGGCATATTCAATGGTGCGCGCGGCTGATAATCAAAGGCAATCATGCCTTATGGCACCCACCGAAATTTTGGCGCGGCAGCATTATGCCAATTTACAGCCACTTTTGGCAAATATTGGAATTGAATGCAAAATCCTAACTGGGCGTGATAAGGGTTTGAAGCGCAAAGAAATTTTGCAATCACTTGAAAATGGTGAAACCAAGATTTTAATCGGCACACATGCATTATTCCAAGAAGGCGTTGAATTTCATAATCTTGGCCTCGTTATAATTGATGAACAGCATAGGTTTGGTGTGAATTCGCGCCGTGCCTTGATGCAAAAGGGAATAATGCCCCATGTTTTAACCATGAGTGCAACCCCAATCCCGCGCACCCTTGCGATGGCGCTTTATGGCGATATGGATATTTCAATTTTAGACGAAAAACCCGCAAATCGGATACCGATTGAAACGCTTTTATTCGATTTAGAGCGTTTGGATGAAATCGAAAGTGCAGTGGCGCGCGCAATAAAGAATGATGACCGCGTCTATTGGGTCTGCCCATTGGTCGAGGAAAGCGAAAAATTAGAAATTTCAAACACCACAGAACGTTTCAACCAATTAAAAAAACGCTTTGGCAATTTAGTTGAAATTGTGCATGGTCAAATGAAACCCGCCGAAAAAGAGGCCGCAATGGCGCGCTTTAAAGATGGCGATGCCAAAATATTGGTTGCAACAACCGTGATTGAGGTTGGGGTTGATGTAAAAGAAGCCACAATAATAATTATTGAACATGCCGAACGTTTCGGCCTTGCACAGCTTCATCAATTGCGTGGGCGGGTTGGGCGCGGGGATAAAAAATCATTTTGCTTCTTACTTTATCAAAGCCCATTAACCGAAAATGGCAAAATTCGCATGAAAAAATTGCGTGAAACTGATGATGGTTTTGCCATTGCCGAAACCGACTTTGAACTAAGGGGTGCGGGCGATATTTTGGGCCTCAAACAAACCGGATTACCGGATTTCAAATTCATTGATTTATTCATGCATAAGGATTTGATGGAAATCGCGCGCCAAGATGCAAGGCTTTTATTATCCCAAGATCCAAATCTTGAAAGTGCGCGAGGTAAGGCAATTGGTGATTTGCTTGAATTATTTGAATTAAATTCGCAAATTATTGCAGATTAGGCATATAGAGTTTTATTGTAATATCGGCAATTTCAACCGCCAAAATGGTTATAATCAAATATATTCCCGCCATTTTATTGGAACGGAATAATTTTGTATAATCCTTATCACCATTTTTAAGCGCTAAAATTTGTTTGTTCAAACATTGTTGGAAAATTGAAAAAAATGGCGCGCCAAACATAAGTGCAAGCCAATCTTTACTTTGGTAAAAAATTGCCGCCGCAAATAAAAAGCATGCCGCCCAATAAAATCTTTCACACCAATAAATTGCCTTATCGCCCAATCGCCTTGCCGTGGATTTTACGCCAATTAATGCATCATCTTGAATGTCCGACATTGCATAGATTGTGTCATAACCCAATGTCCAAAAAATTGCGCCAACCCAATATAAAAATACGGCAGGGGATAATGGCGCAACAGCGGCAAAACCAACCAAAATGCCCCAATTAAAAGTCATGCCAAGCCATGCCTGTGGCCACCATGTAATGCGCTTCATAAAGGGATAGGCCACAACCATTGGCACACTCAAAAGCGCCACGATTTGCGCAGGGCGCGGTAATAATAATAAAACCACAAGGCCGATTAATAATTGAATGCCAAGCCAAATATAGGCTTGTTTTGTGGTAATTTGACCACTTGGGAGTGGGCGGTTTTTGGTTCGTTCGACTTGGGCATCAAAATCCTTATCGGCAATATCGTTAATTGTGCAGCCTGCGCCGCGCATTGCGATTGCGCCAATTGCCCAAAGTGGAATTAATTGTAAATCAAGCCAAGAAAAGCCAATTCCAATACGCCCCAATAATTGCCCCATTACACATGGCAAACCCAAAAGCCAAAAGCCAATTGGCCTATCAAATCGTGATAATTGCAAATATGGGCGCAAACTTTGCGGCGCATAATCAACAATAGAGGTCTTAATCGCGTCAGGGGTTTTCATAAAAATATGATAGCTTTTTCAATTTC
>CAZKYS010000193.1:0-3423 GCA_964557085.1 uncultured Caulobacteraceae bacterium | reverse complement strand
GCCTTTACCGACTGCGCGAACAATACCTGCACCCTCATGGCCCAAAATTGCGGGGAATTTGCCTTCTGAATCCAAACCATCAAGCGTGTATGCATCAGTATGGCAAATACCAGTTGCCATAATTTCCACCAAAACCTCACCGTCTTTCGGCTCTTGAAGTTGGACAGTTTCAATTGTTAAAGGCTTTTTGGCTTCCCATGCAATTGCGGCGCGCGTTTGAATCACTTTCTCTCTCCCTGATAATAACCATAACAGATTGGGGGAAAATTAGATTTTTCGCAAGTAGTAAGTTTAGTCTTGAATGATATTGAAAATTGGGTTCTATATATATTCAAAAATCCATGGAGAGAAAAAATGAAAATAAAAAAATTTCTAATTTTACCAATTCTATCCTTACCATTTTTCTTAAGCGCATGCGCGAATTGGTGGCTTCCGAACGATTAAATAAAAGGATTATTATTTCAAATCCTTCGCCACATATTTATCCTTCAAAGTCACCAATTCTTCCGCCATTGTCGGGTGGACGGCGCAGGTGGCGTCAAATTCTTGCTTAGTCAGGCCGTGTTTTACGGCTATTGCGACGGCTTGGATAATTTCTGGGGCATCGGGACCAACGATATGCACGCCCAAGACTACTTGGTCAGATGTGCGAACCACCAATTTCATCATAACGCGGGTTTCATCGCCGCCTAATGAATAGCGCATTGGTCTAAAGCGGGTTTTGTAAATATCAACTTCGCCAAATTTTTCGCGTGCATCATGTTCGGATAGGCCGACAGTGCCAACTGGCGGGTCGCTAAAGACTGCGCTTGCAATATTTGTGTGATCCATTGGAATTGGGCTATTGTTGAAAATTGTGCTGGCAAATGCCGCGCCTTCACGGATTGCAACGGGTGTAAGGTTTACGCGATTTGTAACATCGCCCACCGCATAGATGTTTTCAACATTGGTTTGCGAATATTCATTTACAACAATCGCGCCATTTTTGGTTTCAACACCCACATTTTCAAGCCCAAGGCCATTAATATAAGGGTCGCGCCCCACCGCAAGCATTACCTGCCCAAATTCACAAATTTCGCCATTTGAACAAGTTGCAATCACGCCATTTTCACTTTTCTCAAGTTTTTGGATTGTGGCATGGGTAATAACGCGAATTCCCTTGCGTTTAAGTTCATTATGAACATCAAGGCGAATATCATCATCAAAGCCGCGCAAAACTGTATCGCCGCGATAAATAAGGGTTACATCAACCCCCAAACCTTTAAGCAAAAAGGCAAATTCAACCGCAATAAAACCACCACCGCCGACCAAAATATTTTTCGGTAATTTTTCAAGGTGGAAAATTTCATTCGATGTTATCGCCAATTCCGCGCCAATTAATTCAGGTGGAATGAATGGGGTGCCGCCCGTTGCGATAAGAATATATTTTGCGCTTATTTCGCGCCCATCAGAAAGCCTAACAAGGTTTTTACCCGCAATTTCGGCGCGGGTTTCAAAAATTGTAACGCCCGAATTATTGATATTACGTTGGTAAATTGCCGATAATCTATCAACTTCGGCGGCAACATTATTGCGAAGTTTGACCCAATCAAATTCGCCTTTACCAAATGACCAACCATAAGAAGGGGCGATATGCTCAACCTCATGGGCAAATTGACTTGCGTAGACAAGAAGTTTTTTGGGAACACAGCCGCGTATAACGCAAGTTCCACCAATTCTGTATTCTTCGGCAATTGCCACCTTCGCGCCATAAGATGCCGCCATGCGTGATGCCCGAACGCCGCCCGAACCTGCACCAATTACGAATAAGTCATAGTCAAAATTCATTACACCCTCTAACTGCTTCCCTTGAGGGAAGCTGTCGCCAAAGGCGACTGAAGGGTGGCTGTTCAGTGTCTAAAAAGTGCCGCGACAAGCCACCAATGTCGCTCCACCCTTGCATAACGCCTCTGGCGTGCCACCTTCCCTAAAGGGAAGGATTTAAATATCAATCACACGTGCGCCATTTGGTGAACCCAAAATCAATGTGCGTTTGGCATTTTTGAAATTTGGAAAAATCCCATTTTCAACCACGCCCGGAATTTTATTCAATTCAATACATAGGGTTTCAGGGTCAGGGATTTCAAGACATTGGCAATCTAAAATGAAGTTTCCATTATCGGTAATAAGGTTTTTGCCATCTTTTTGGCGAATTGCCACTTCAGTGCCTTTAACCCCACAGGCCGCCAAAACCAATTTTATTTGATGAATTGTAATTGTGGTTGCAAATTGAATAATCTCAATCGGCAATGGGAATTTGCCAAGTTTTGATACTAATTTACTTTCATCGGCGATAACAATCATGTGTTTTGACGCTTGCGCAATCACTTTTTCACGCAAAAGCGCCGCCCCGCCGCCTTTGATAAGGTTTAGTTCATTATCGCTTTCATCCGCGCCATCAATAACCAAATCAAGCGTGGTGATTTCATCAATATTCAAAAGCGGAACACCAACTTCTTTGGCAAGCTCTTCGGTTGCAATTGAGGTTGGAACACCCGCGATTTTAAAACCCTGTGAAACCTTTACCCCCAATTGGCGCACAAAATGCGCCGCAGTAGAACCAGTTCCAAGGCCAAGCAACATGCCCTCTTGCACGAATTTTAAGGCTTCGCTTGCGGCTTGCGCCTTCTGTTCATCCGCACTTATCATTTTTTTGCTTTCTTTTCAGCAGATTCAGCATGAAATTTATCGGCCCAGCCATCAATATTTCTTTGCTGTGCACGGCCCACGGCAAGGCTTCCTGCTGGAATGTCTTTGGTAATTGTTGAACCTGAACCTGTCATGGCCTTATCGCCAACTTTTATTGGCGCAACCAACATTGTGTCTGAACCAATTAACACCCCTGCCCCAATTTCGGTTTTATATTTGAAATAACCGTCATAATTACAAGTAATTGTTCCCGCACCAATATTGGTTTTTTCACCAATCGTAACATCGCCAAGATATGTAAGGTGATTGGCCTTAACACCTTTTGAAAGGCGTGCATTTTTGGTTTCAACGAAATTGCCAATATGGGCATCTTCGCCAATGATAGAGCCAGGGCGAATGCGTGAATATGGGCCGATAATTGCACCCTTTTCAATCTGCCCACCCTCGATATGGGTGAAGGATTTAATATGCGCGCCAGATTTGATTTTAACGCCTTCACCAAAAACCACATGTGGCTCGATAATAACGTCATTTTCAATTTCGGTATCATATGCAAAGAATATTGTTTCAGGCGCGGTCATTGTTACGCCTTTTGCCATTAATTCATTGCGTTTTTTGGTTTGGAATGAATTTTCTGCCGCCGCCAAATCAATGCGCGAATTAACGCCCAAAACTTCATCTTCTGTGCCACGAACTGCAACACATCTTTGCCCTGCCGCAACCGCAAGACCAACA
>CAZKYS010000192.1:0-3435 GCA_964557085.1 uncultured Caulobacteraceae bacterium | reverse complement strand
AAAAATTTGGATATTTTAAAATCCCGCGATGGTCGCCCACATTCGGCATTAACGCGAACAATAAATAATGTTGATATTAATGATGGTGTTTTGAATATAGGTTTTGATCCAATTAAAGGGCAACCAATATTAAACGGCATTATTATTCGCCCCAAAAACCAAGAAAAAAACAAAAATTGGACGCTTATATGGTCTGATGAATTCAATGGAAAAAATATAAATAAAAAAGATTGGGGCTTCGAAATTTGGCCATCTGGTAAGGTGAATAATGAAGCCCAAGAATATACAGATAATCCCCAAAATGCGCGCATTGAAAATGGTCAATTAATTATCGAAGCCCATAAAAATGGTGATAAATATAATTCGGCGCGCCTTTTTACCAAGCCAATTCATGATTTAACCTATGGTAAAATTGAAGTTCGGGCAAAATTGCCAGTAAGCGGCGGAACATGGCCCGCAATTTGGATGCTGCCTGCTGATCCATATTATTACGCAACTAATTGCAAGCCACCTACCGAATGGCAGGGCGCGGGAAATTGTGATGCGTGGCCTAATTCAGGTGAAATTGATATTATGGAACATGTTGGTAATGGGCGCGGTGTTGTTCATGGCACAGTTCATTCACGCGCTTATTATTGGGTTAATTGGCAACAGCGCAAAGGCTCGGTTCAATTAGATGATTTAGAAAATGCCTATCATGTTTATGCAATGGAATGGGATAAGAAAAATATAAAATTATTCGTCGATGATAGTTTGTATTTTCACTATATCAAAGAAGACCACGCCGATTGGCATTCATGGCCCTTTGATAAACCATTCCGCTTAATCATAAACCTTGCAATAGGCGGAATGTGGGGCGCCGCAGACGGCGGAATAGACGACACAAAACTACCCCAACAATTCAAAATTGATTATGTAAGATATTATAAGCACAAATAAGTTTGAAGAATTTTGCTAAAAGCGAATCCTAAATCATAAAATTTGGATTTAAATGCGCCAAGCGGCGCTCGGCGCAAGTGCGCCGCGCCATCGCAGCGGTGGGGGAATAGCATTTGCGACAAGCAAATGCCCCGAACATTAGCGCGAGATAAAAAAATGGCGGCTCCTGAGGGACTCGAACCCACTACCCTTCGTTTAGGAAACGAATGCTCTATCCTGATGAGCTAAGGAGCCTTAATAATTACGAATTACGAATTACGAATTACTATTGCAAGCTATTATTCAGCTTTTAGTTGACAATTTATAATTTACCAACTCAATTGCCATTATGTTTTTGCGCAGGTTTTTTATATTATTAATATTTCCAATAATGGCGTTTTCCTCTTTGTGGGAAAACGGTGAAAAGGGAATTGTGACACAAATTATAGATGGCGATAGTTTTGTTTTAAATAGCGGCCTTATCGTTCGCCTTGCCCAAATCGAAGCACCAAAAATAATAATTGGCGATGATGAGGGCGAAAAATCACGCAATTTTTTGCAAGATTTAATCTTGAATAAAAAAGTAATTCTAAAATATGGCGGCCTAAAGCGTGATAGAATGGGGCGCGCTTTGGCACAGGTTTTCATTGATGATAAAACTCAAACATGGGTAAATATCGAATTATTAAAAACTGGCCACGCACGAATTCATACCTATAAAGATAATCGCGCCAATATAATTGATTTTTGGATTGCCGAACGTAGTGCAAGGCGCGATGCAATTGGCCTATGGCTTAATCCCAAATATCAGGCACGCTATGCAACCCAGCCCGCCCTAATTGGCGCCGAAGGTAGTTTTCAACTTGTTGAAGGCAAAGTCACAAATGTCACCCAAATTGCAGGGATAATAAAAATCGAATTTGGGCAAGATACAGAAAAGGATTTTACCGCCATAATCCCCGAAACATCATGGAAATTATTTGACGGCGGCAAAGAAGGTATTTTAAATTTAAAAGATATGAATATTCGCGTACGCGGCAAAATTCAGGGTGCGGTAAATGCAAGGCAATCAAAAGCAGGGAAAAATTATCATGCACACGGGCCACAAATATGGCTTGATCACCCTGAATTAATTGAATTCATTTTGGTAAAATAAAAGGCACGGATGATACCGCGCCTTTAATTCATGCACAATTTTTCAAAGGCCCATTTCGCAGCATTTCCACAAAATCATTAATTTCACCCGATAATTGCGTTGCATAAGAGGCAACTTTGGTTGAATTAGTTTCAACAATTTGGGCGGTTTTATTGGTTTCATGCACAATATAACTTACTTCTTGAACATTATTTGACAAAAGCCGTGTATCACTTGCCGCATTTGCCGCAGAATGGGAAATCTCATTCGTGGCAAGGCTTTGTTGTTCAACGGCCTGTGCAATTGTGCTTGTGACTATATCGACTTGCTCCATTATTTGGGCAACTTGGCGAACCGTTGAAGATGCCTGATTAGTTTTATTTTGAATTTCCAAAATCTGATTACTAATTTTTTCGGTCGCACTAAAAGTTTGCGCCGAAAGGCTTTTTACTTCTTGCGCAACGATTGAGAAACCACGACCCGCTTCCCCTGCCCGCGCCGCTTCTATTGTGGCATTAAGTGCCAAAAGATTAGTTTGTTCGGCAATGTCTTGGATGATTGAAATAATACTTCCAATATTTTTCGCAAATTCAGAAAGTATTGCAATCTCTTCTGATGAGGTTTCGGCAAGAACATGCGCCTCTGAAACTACTTTCGATGCTTCGGTAACTTGATTGCGAATTTCATTTATTGAACTTGACATCTCCTCTGATGCCGCAGCAACCGTTTGAACATTTGCAGCACTTGAATTTGAAGAATGGTGCGCCGCTTCAGTTTGTGAAATTGCATTATCAGCCATATTTTTTAGACCATGTGATGCATTTTCAAGCTCGTGCATTGTTTGTGTTGTTGTGCGTAATGTATTCATTGAATTATTGTGGAAATCCTCCAACATTTTCATAATTCTTTGATTATGCGCTTTTTTTTCTTCTTGCGATAAATTTGTAATTTGTGCCAGCCTATCACGCTCGACTTCATTTTCTTTGAATTTATTAAGCGCCTGCGCAATTTTGCCAATTTCGGTATTTGTGTTCAAATCTGGAATTGATACATTAATATCGCCATTTGCAAGTGCATCCATTGAGGCGACTATATGCAATACTGGCTTGGTAATTTGTTGGCTTAAATAATATGCCCCTGCGATACCTGCTGCCGAAATGATTATACCGATAATCATTAACAATAAAATCGTATTATTAGCGTCTTTAAACAGAACAGATTTTGGTGTCTCAATTACAAGGCGCCAAATATCATTATTTTCATCAATAGAGATTGGCAAATCAACCGATAGGTTTTTTGAATTTGTTTCAAAAATCACCCCACCATTATTGATTTTTAGTTTTAAATCTTTTGCATTTTTGCCGATATTTTGTTGATTTGTG
>CAZKYS010000191.1:0-3469 GCA_964557085.1 uncultured Caulobacteraceae bacterium | reverse complement strand
AGCGCCATTAATATCAAATACCAAATGATCGCCATAAAGATTGTGATGTTCGTTGCGAAGACCTGCGGCAATGTTCAGCGGTTTAATAGGGTTTGCATTGGCTTGGATAAACAAACTATCGGTTTTCATGTCTTTGGTGACTTTTGAAAAACCACTATCGATTAAATAATCGAACTTTTCACTTTCGGCACCAAAAACCACACCAAAATCATCAGAAATGTTCAAATTTCCCTGATAATTATATCTATCAACCCTGCCTTCATAATTATAACGCGAAGAGAAAGATGGATAATAATAGCTGCGGTTGGTTTTTGTGTATGAATAACCCAATTGATTTTGCAATTTGCCATCAAATGCATTTCCATTAAGGCCAATATAGCCAATACCAATTTTTGCACTTTGGGTATTTAATGCATCAGAACCAAAATTATCAAATTCGCCATCGCTATCAGTATAAAAACCCATTAGATTAAGCGATATTGCATCTGAAAATTCATATTTTAATTTGGTATTTGCCCCGAAATTATGTGCACCATCTTTTTCCTTACCACCGCGCCATTCGGTGAATGATGAATAGCCATTGGTGTCAAAATAATTCGCACCCAATGAAGCGCTTAAATTGCCAATTTTGCCAGATATATTTCCAACATAATTTTGCGTATTATAAGTGCCATATTCACCCTGAAGATTGGCATTTAATTTTTGCGTTGGCGCTTTGGTAATCATGTTAATTACGCCGCCAATGGCTTGCGAGCCCCAAAGCACAGATTGCGCACCGCGCACAACTTCGATGCGCTCTATATTGCCAACCATTAGAGTGCCGAGGTTGAAATCACATTGTAATGCCGATGGATCGCTTAGTTTAACGCCATCGACCATTGCAACAGTTTGATACGATTGTGCGCCGCGTAATTTTACCGAAACCGCATTTCCAGGACCGCCAGTTCGCGTAATTGTAACACCCGCAATACTTCTTAATAATTCAGGTATTTGAATGGCCTGTGATGATTTAATATCTTCGGCGTTTAAAACGCTTATTGATTGGCCAACTTTATTTATTGATTGCGGTTTGCGTGATGCAGTTATGACCACTTCTTCGGAATTTGCAGCATAAGATATGGCGGGTATAAAAGCCGAACTTGCCAATAGAATTGTGATAATATTTTTCATATTTTCCCCTTTTTAACATTAAGGGGCGCAAATGTTTTTGCATAAGCGACCCAAGACATGTCGCCACACAGAGGATTCCCAAAAAGGGTTTTCCTTGATCACACGGTGCACCTCGCCCGCGAGAAAGAACGACTGGCTTGGCAGGTCTCCTGGCTTTGGGTCATCATTTTAATCACCTTCCCGCTTACGCAGTGGTATCACGATTAAAACTATCCATTCACAGTTGCGAGGGCAGCGTTAGCTATCTAACTTCCCTATTAATGCCCTTTCGGGCAACCAAACACAAAATTCCGATAAAGCTTTTGAAAATATTTTGCAAGTGCGAAAAATATAATTCTTTAGTACAATCTCTTTTAGTTTTTAGAATTTACAACAATAAATTTTGCACCCGTCTGCGTTCTAAATTCATGATGTTCACTGCCTTTATTGGCAATAAAGCCTTGCCCTGCAACAAAGGTTTCACCATTTGAAATCACGCTGCCCTCAAGAATATAAATACATTCAAAACCTTCATGAATATGATGCACACTATCGGGTGATGGAGAAATTTCGGAAAGGACAAATGAAATACCATTGGGCGCGCTACAGATTTTAAGCTTCTGATTGGCAAATTCCCACCAATCCATCGCATTTGTATCAAAAATATAGCCATTATTTGAATTGTTCATATGCTTTTCCTCTATTCAGGAAGTGGGATGAATTCTTGATTATCATGCGCCGGAAGTTTTATGCGCCCTTGCTTCCAATCTTCTTTGGCCTGCTCAAGCCTTTCCTTGCTTGAAGAAACAAAGTTCCAATATAGGAAGCGTTCGCCAATTGGTTCACCGCCCAATGTCATGAAAACACAATTATTGATTGCCTTGATACCAATGGTTTCGCCCGATTTAAAAACCGCCATTTGCCCCGCATTTAATATCTGCCCGCAGGTTTCAACATTGCCACTAACAACATAAACTGCACGTTCTTGATATTCATTTTCAAGCGCGATTGATTGGCCTTCTTGTAATTCCCAATGAATATAAAACATTGGCGATAAGGTTTTAACCGATGATGATTTACCCATCGATGAGCCCGCGATTAAGCGACCACGAATGCCACTTTGTTCAAAAATTGGCAATTGATTTGCCCCCTCATAATGATGAAACTCTGGCGGCATTTCTTCAAGATGATTTGGTAAAGCAATCCAAGTTTGAAGGCCAAAAAGATTTGCCCCATTCGCACGCGCATATTCAAAGCGTTCGGAATGCGTTATGCCTGAACCTGCAATCATCCAATTAACTTCTTCAGGGCAGATTTCTTGGGTAATTCCCAAACTATCACGGTGGGTAATCTGCCCACTAAAAAGATAGGTTAAAGTTGCAAGGCCAATATGTGGGTGCGGGCGAACATCAAGGCTTTTTTCAATGCCTTTTGCAAATTCCACCGGCCCCATTTGGTCAAAGAACGTGAATGGGCCAACCATTCGGCGCTTGGCAAATGGCAGAACACGCCCAACATCAAAACCACCGCCAAGGTCTTTTTTGCGCATGTCTATAATTAAATCGATCATTGTTTTGGCCTTTAAATTTTGAAAAATAAATTTATTTTCAACAGAAAATTATTAGATGTTTTGCAACAAACCTTCTAATTGATCTAGCGCTGTATTTGTGCCTTGTAAGTATCCATTTTTTGTTTGCTCTTCAAAATCTTCAACATTCCAATATTTAGTTTTGGCAATATATTTGGTTGTTCCATCGCCTAAATCTTCAAGTTCGAATGAGATTACGTGTAATGCGCGATTTGATGGTTCCCACGCATCTATAAAAGCATCAGTAAAAACCATTTTTTGATTTGGAATACATTCCAATATAAGGCCATGTTTTTCAAAACCTGCCCCATCTGGACCTTCAAATTTAAGATGTAATTTTCCGCCATTGCGCAATTCTTGAAGCATAAGTTTTGCCGTCCAAGGTTTGGGGCAATACCATTGTTCAAATAATTTTGGTTCGCACCAGCAGCGCCAAATTCTTTCGGCGCTTGCTTTCATTATGCGTTCGATTTTTATTGTTCGCTCGTGCATTTGCCGCCCTTTAGATTATGAATTTGCCAATAATTCTTCCAATTGATCCGCAGCCTTGCCCCAGCCTTCATAAAAGCCCATTTTCACATGATTTTCGAGTGCTTCATCATTCCAATGCCTTGCAGATGCAGTATAGCGGCACGTTCCATCACCCAAATATTCAATAATAGTTTCCGAAACCATAAAGGCATTATTAGATGGTATCCATGCATCAACAAAAGCATCAGTTGATACAAGGCG
>CAZKYS010000190.1:0-3535 GCA_964557085.1 uncultured Caulobacteraceae bacterium | reverse complement strand
TCGGCGGCAAAAACACGTGCCAAAGCCGCGCGCCGCGCCTCACCACCCGATAATTTTTCAATATCTTTATTTTCAGATAGGCCAAAACTTTCCAATGATGCCAATGCTTTGGCGCGTCTTACGCCTTCATCGCGATGTTCATCGCCATGATCAATTGCAATATCTTGCATCACCCAATCAACAAGATTTTTGAAGCCTTTGAAATTTGGTTCTTGATCTTGAACGGCAATATGGGCGCCGCTTGCTAAAACACGTTCACCTTTATCAAATTCCAACGTGCCTGAAATAACCTGCAAAAGGGTTGATTTACCTGCGCCATTAGAGCCAACAAGTGCAGTTCTTTCGCGCGAATTAAGTGACATATCAACGCCCGAAAAAATAGGGTTTGCCCCACGAATAAGGCAAATATCTTTCAATTGTAGGACTATATCACGGCTCATTATTGCATTTTTGTTTGATTATTAGGCATTGGTGCGGGCTTTACCGCATTTTGTGCCTGTGTACCAAGTGGCTTTAACATATTGCCGCCCGCAGCCTCAAACATATCTGCAAGGTTTTGGTAAAATTGTGCCATTGTTCTATTGTCAGGGCGATTTATATCGTAAACAGTGGGCAGTGGACGATTTGGCAATCCTTCATGTGCCTCATTCATAAATTTGGCCCAAATTATTGCCGGAACTGTGCCGCCTGAAATATTCTGCATTGGCTTAAATTCATCATTACCAACCCAAACGCCGCAAATAATATCAGCAGTATAACCAATGAACCATGCATCACGGAAATTTTGCGAGGTTCCTGTTTTGCCCGCAGCTTCACGCCCATTTGATAATTGCGCACGTTTACCAGTTCCAACCGCAACAACATCGGAAAGCATTGCCGTCATTTGGCGCGCTTTCATTGGGTCATAAACTTGGGTTGGGACGTGTGATTGACGTTCATAGGCGATTGTATTGCGTGTGGTATCAACGCGCTCAATTAAATAAGGTTCAATACGAACCCCATCATTTGCCAAAGTGCCATAGGCGCGCGCCATATCCATTAATGTGACTTCGCCTGCACCAAGGGAGATTGATAAATGGCGCGGTAATTTTGAATAAATTCCAAGCCGTCCTGCGGTTTGGATTAATTTATCAATTCCAATTTCGGCGGCAATTTCAACTGCAACAGTGTTTATAGAACGTGTCAAAGCGCTTGATAGGGTAACCTTTCCTGCGTATGAATTACCAAAGTTTTTTGGTCGCCAACCATCAAAAACCACTGGTTTATCTTCACGAATTGTATTTGGTGTCATGCCAGCTTCAAGGGCTGCGGCATAAACAATAGGTTTAAAGGTTGAACCAGGTTGGCGGCGCGCTTGGGTAACGCGGTTAAATTGACTATCTTTATAGGCGCGGCCACCCGCGATTGCCAAAATCCGCCCTTTTTTATCAAAGGCGATAACTGCTGCCTGTGTTACACCTGAATTTGGCCCTGCAATTTTAATTCCATAATTAATTGCATCAACCGCCAATTGGTTGATTTTTGGGTCAATTGTAAGACGCGCAATCCTATCGGGGGCGATTTTGGTTTCAAGACCTTCAATTTCCTTTTGTGCCATATCAATTGCATAGGCAAGTTCACCCTCATCAGGGTCAGGCGTGGTTTGCACTACTATTGGTTCTTGCATGGCCTGATTGGCAATATCTTGGGTGATAAAGCCTGCGGCCACCATTCGTGCCAATACAACATGTTGGCGCTCAATAGAGGCGGGGGCATTCAAATCAAGTGAAAGTCGCCCCGGTGCTTTTGGCAAACCCGCAAGCATTGCCGCTTGCGCAAGGCTTAATTCTTGTGGGCGTTTTGAAAAATAATGCCATGTCGCCGCTTCAAGGCCATACGCATTTTGACCAAAATAAATACGATTAAGATAAACTTCTAATATTTCTTTTTTGGGATATTTATTATCAATTTGCCACGCCAAAACCATTTCTTGAATTTTGCGTTTAAAGGTTTGTTTGGGGCTTAAATAAACGTTTTTTACCAATTGTTGGGTGATGGTTGATGCACCCTGCACCGTATGCCCCGCAATAAGGTTTTCAAATGCGGCGCGTGCAACACCCCAAAAATCAACGCCCGAATGTTCAAAAAACCGTGCGTCCTCCACCGCCAAAAATGCCTGAATTACGTGTTTGGGAAGTGTGTCTATCGAAACTTTGCGCCCAAATCTTGGGCCGCGATAGGCAATTGTGTTGCCATCCTTATCGACCACCTCAAATGAAGTTGGTCGATTGGCAACCCATAATTCTTGTTCCGAATTTATTTTGGGTAAATCACCAAAGAAATAATTGAAAGTAACAATCGAAAAAAAGGCAAGACCGCCCAAAATCGCACCCATAGAAAGACCAAGCACCATTTGTTTTTTTTGGCGCTCTTTGGCTTTGTCGGTCATTAAATCGGCGCGATAGGCCTTTTTCATCTTTTCCCCAATTGGTTGAATAGAATTAGATAAGGTGATTCACGCGCTTTATAGATGCAAATTGATGTGAAAAATAATCAAGTAAAATCAATTAGCTGTGCGGTTGTAATGTAATAATAGCATTATGTAATCCGCACCACCTATTTGTCATCACATAATAAAACCATGATTTCACATCAAAGGTTTATGAAAATGGATGGCGAATTTGAAAAATGCCAAGCAAGGCGAAAAAGACGCAACGAATTATTCGCAGAGCTTGAGCGCCGATTTAATCGCCTCAATGCCGTCAATGAGACGAAAACAATTGCTGAGAGATCTAAATCTCAATCAATTGGAGGTGATTCAAAGGGATTGGAACTTTTGGGCGCGGCAAAGCCAATTACCGCCGAAAGGAAAATGGCGAACATGGGCATTTCTGGGCGGGCGCGGTGCGGGAAAAACCCGCGCAGCAAGCGAATGGATAGTTGAGAAAGTCGAAATGGGACAGGCACATTCAATCGCATTAATCGGCCCAACATTCCAAGATGTTCGTGACATAATGGTCGAGGGGCATTCAGGAATAATCAATATTGCCAAGGATGATTTCAAACCAAAATTTGAACCATCAAACCGCCGCCTTATATGGCCTAATGGCGCAAAGGCATTGTTATTTTCTGCCGAAGTTCCCGATAGTTTGCGCGGTCCACAATTTGATTTGGCATGGGGTGATGAATTTGCCGCTTGGCCTGATGGTGATGAAGTGATGGACGTTTTATTACCCGCCCTTAGATTGGGTGAAAACCCGCAAATCATGCTTACAACAACACCAAAGCCTGTGCCTTGGGTTAAAAAGCTATTTGAAAATAATAATTGCGTAATTACCCAATCTTCGACCCATGAAAATGCCGCCAATTTATCCGATGGCATTATCGAAGAAATGGAAAATCGCTGGCAAAATTCAATTTGGGCACGCCAAGAATTATTAGGTGAAATGATTGATGACCCACAGGGTGCATTATGGTCGCGCATTGATATTAAAAATGCACGTGCAAAACCCTCTCCTTGTGAGTTTGATAAAATTATTATTGCAGTTGATCCCCC
>CAZKYS010000189.1:0-3535 GCA_964557085.1 uncultured Caulobacteraceae bacterium | reverse complement strand
AATTCCCAAGGCGATAAACGCAAGGCAATCAAAGTTGTTTAACCTTAAAATATTAATGAACGAAAGCCAATTGCAGCACTATCAAAACATAATTGAAAACTTTCCAATTAGTAGGAAAATCCACATGTTAAATTCCAGATCGATTTCATCAAATTGCGTATCAAATTAAAGGCATAATATGAGAATAGTAAATAAGTGCACAGCGAGGATAATGCGAGTATGTAAGTATCAGCCTTTGATAAACAGAAGTAATGAACAAAAACAATCGTGACGAGAAAAGAAAAGCAGGTTAGAATAAACTTGCAAGGCAGGTTTGACCGAAACAGGTGAATCGAAGTGACAGTGAAAATTGATCGAAATTTCGGATTGACGCCAACTGAAAAATTTCTAAGTGAAATTTGTGATAGTACTTTCCTTAAATTGTGGGTTTACCCAAATACTTTTTATAAAAAGGGCAAGGAATTTTGTGATGTGCTTGTCGTTTTTGAAAAAAATGTTTTTATATTCTCAGTAAAGGAAATTTCTTTTAATCTTGAAAAAGATGTTGGAGTTGCATGGCACAGGTGGAAGAGGAAAGCTGTTGACGATTCAATTAAGCAAATAGAGGGGGCAGTATCATGGATTACGAAGTGTCCTGATATGATATTTTTAGACCCTAATTGCGAGAAACTTCTACCGATTAAAATACCAGATAATCCAATTATACATCGAATAATAGTAGCGTATGGAGCTGAAGAAGCTTGCAAAGGCGCTTCGGAAAGCAACTTAAATGGCAGTCTAGGGGTTAGTTATTCGGACGCTCCTTCTATATTTGAAGGCGATGTTTTTAACTTTACATTATCACTTCCTAAACTCCCAGTTTACCACGTCTTTGACAGCTTTAATCTAAACATTATTCTGGAAGAACTCGATACCATATTCGATTTAACAAGATATTTTGAGGCTAAGGAAGAGGCAATCACAAAATATGATATGGTTACATACTGTGGTGAAGAAGACCTTCTGGCTCATTATTTTTACAATTTTGATGATGTTAGAAAAAGGCACTTTATTGGAACAACTGATGACGATGTTAATGGTATAAGCATAGGCGAAGGCGAATGGGATGGATTCATAAACCACAAATCATATAAACTTAGAAAAGAGGCAAACGCCAAGACAAATTTATGGGACCAAATAATTCAAAGGACATGTCAAAATGCACTTGATGGCACTCTAATGGGCGCAAGTCCCTTTAGTTTGCCAAACGCGATAATTGAAATGGCAAAGGAACCGAGATTTATTCGGCGAGAAAATTCGATCGCAATGATAAACTCGATAAATAAGTTCCCGAATTTTAACGGAAAACTTGGAAGGTTACTGTCTTCATACCCATCAATAGACAAAAATAAACGTTATGTATTTCTTCAACTTACTCCTCCAGATGATGAAATTGACTACGAGAATATTTACAGACCATCTAGGCAAGCGATGTTGGAAATAGCTTGTGGAGCCTTAAAGAATAAAAATAAGAATCTAAAGACTATTGTGGGCATTGCAATTGACGCGCCAAAATATCGACCGAAATCAAATTCCGATGATTTACTACTAATGAATTGCGAAGAATGGAGCAAGTCACAAGAAGAACAATACATAGAAGAAAATAAGGAGTTCAGGTTTTTTGAGTCCCCACAAAAAGAAGCTTCATGGGTAAGAACGCAAGATTTTCCTGACGGGTCAAATAATTTAATTAAGAAAAAATTAGGTCGCAATGAAAAATGTCTTTGCGGTTCAGGTAAAAAATATAAGAAATGTTGTCTAGCGTGGCATGGCTAGACTCGGAAACCGCCTCTAAAAAAGGGCGGGATGGTTTGGTTGTGGTTTTTGGGCTTTGAACTGGGTTTGGCGAGAATGGTTGTTTAGCCATTCAAAGGCAAATTCTTCGACACTATCAAAATTATCAACTTCATTGGCAATGGTTATAATTTCTTTATAGCCGCATTTGCAATCTGGAAGTGAAGTGCGATTAAGGCTTTCGATTTCCACGCGGGCTTGCCAAGTGCCGTCATCAAATTGAATAAAATAGCGATCAAAGCGGATTTCAATATTAATGCCATTCCATGTTTTGCGAGTGATTGAGAAGTCTTTTTTCATAACTGCCTCCGAAAGGATTGATTGTCCATTTGACGGGGCACTTGCGGCAGGTTGCTGGTATTTGATTGTCACCGAAGGGGAACGGCTTGCCCGTTGACAAGCAATTCCAACCTGCCAAACACGTCAATTGCAATGGACATTCAAACCAATTTTCGAGCAATGATTATGAAAATTTCGAAACACCAAATCGCAATAAAATGGCGTATTTCGCCAATCCCAAATCGCCATTTAATTTAATGATGCACGGCAATTTATGGCAACCAATAATCGAAGCCTATTTCCGTCAATGACGCAAATGACATAGAAATAAGATAGCCAAGATGAAGTTGATTTGATTGACGAAGGAGTTTCAATGGCTAAATATGCTCTCCGAATACTCTAAGCCCAAAAACCCAAACCACGCCTTTTTCTCGGGCGGTTAATTTTCGTTTCCATTCACAAGTAATTTTGGAGTTTTGCTATTTTGCGCGGCTAACTAAATTGACCAATCGTACCTTATTGCAATAATCATCAAAATGTTGCTCAATGAATTCTACACATTTGGATTTAATCACTAAATCGGCAATTGGTGCTTCAATCTTCAATTCCTCAGCAATCGTCTGCGCCAATTCAATTTGCGCCTTGGAACTTGGTCGATTTTCAGGGCCGAGGCACAATGGCAATATATCGGCAATCTTATTAGCCATTTCAGGCGCTTGCGATTTACCAACTGGTAGGAACATTTGCTTTATGAGTGCATCAATTACATATTGTTGTAATTGAAAAGAAATTTCGACACCATTAAGCGTCAATGTACAATCATAATTTGCAAAAATATCGCTATTTTCCATCCAAGCCTCAAGAAATATCCCAAAATGGGTTTATTCTAAATTGGGATTATACCCCTTCCCTTGAAATATCAAGCGGAAAATATGAAAAGCCTTAACAATCCCAAACAAATCATTTTTCAAGATATGATTAGAGAAGCAAGGCTGAATGCAGGCTTTACACAAGCCAAACTCGCGCAAATTCTGGGCAAACCGCAATCCTATATCGCCAAATATGAAACTGGCGAACGCAGGCTAGATGTCATCGAACTATTAGACATTCTTGACGCAATCGGTGGCGATGCCGCCAAATTCATAACCGCTTTTAATTCGGCAAAAATTGCGGAAAGTGAATAGATTTATAAAACACTCTCCAATCGCCCCTTAAATGAGGGACAATTGACGTGATTTGGAAACATGATTTTGCCAAGAGATATTATCCTTGGCTTCGCCATCAAGCCACATTTTGGCATATTTAATCGGACCGCAAAATTCTTCAATTAGGCATTTGGCGGTGAAGTAAGATTTATAGCCAGTTTCAGTAATTGGCAAAGGCTCAAGAGTTTTGCTCATAATTTCTAGATGCACAATCGTGG
>CAZKYS010000188.1:0-3665 GCA_964557085.1 uncultured Caulobacteraceae bacterium | reverse complement strand
CCTGAATACTGGATGTGACTCTAATCGAATATTTTGGTTTTCATTAACACTTAGGGCAATTATATGGCAATATTTGCGATTATACAGACTCTATATTGCCTGTGAAGCCCAAAATTAAATATTATTTTTGATTTTCACGGCCAAAGACAAGATGCGAAACGCGTGCTGCAACTGAATCAGACATCTCGTCCTCTTGTTCCATACGCGCGGCAAGCGCAGGCGACATTGCAGAGGTCAAAGACCAATTCCAATAACGCAATACGGTTTGTGCTTTATTGGTCGAAAGTGAATCATAAACAAAATTCGCGCGCAAAAAAGTTTCGCTTGGATCTTCGTCTGAACCTAATGGTCGACGCATTCCTTTCCACATCATACGGAAATGACGCCTTTTAAGACCTGTCGCTTTGCACAGCACTGCAATAGCTTCACCACCTGGGTCACCCATGATTTGCGCACCGCAAGCAGGCTTCACGCCTGATAGGAATGAAATTTCGCGAATAGTAAGTTGATTAAATTCGCGCTCCAATGCCTCAATCGCACCTTCAAGGCTTCCAAAAGGGCTTTTTTCTGCGGCGGCACGGTTTCTTTGGCGGCGCTCAATAAACTGAAGGCTTTTGCGAACCAAAGCATCTTGCCAATTATCTTCGGCTGCTTTTGCAAATAAATCTTGTGCGGCTTCTAATAAGGTTAAACGTTCTACCGCGAAGCGCTGTAAAATTCTTTTTCTTTCATCCGCATTTGACCACCAAAACATTGTTAATGCTTGCGATGGTTTTAATTCCATACGTTTTAACAATAATGGAATTAAGTCCGGGAAGCTTTTTGACATCGCGGTCACGATTTCCATGGCAGGATATGAAAAATGCGCCGTCTCATTTTGCAATAAAGCTGCGCAAACTTCTGGCTCTTCATAGCCAACCAAAACATCAACCACGGTTTCGTTTATTTTTTTTCTTTTAGAAATTAAAATCCTGTGTTCAGTAGTAACTTTGGGCCAGCTTGCAATTGCAATTAAGTCACTATCATTAAACGCAGGGCATATTTCTAATATTGGTCGCGCTACTTCTATTTCATCGCGCCCCAAAACCCGCAATAATACAGGTGGCGCATCATGAAGCAATGCCAATCTTTCTGCGCATCGAATACGAGTTTGGCCATCACTCTCACGTAACATTTCAACCAATAAATCGGCCGCCATATGGCGCTCTTGCGGTGAAATGCGTGAAGAAGGTAGTCCCACAACATCTTGTAATCGACGAAATAATGACAGGCGCGTGCGGTTAGGGCCAGACTTTGAACTTATCAAATTCTCACCGATGAACACTTCTGCGTTTTCGTCAAAAAGTTCGTGTGGGTTCATAAGAGTAACTGGCCATATTACCTTTCACCGACATGTATCAGTGAAACAAGTTAAGATAGAGTTTCAATTATGGCGCTTTTTTTAATTTATCATTAAAAAGCGTAGTCAAATACACCATCAGATAAATATTCAACTTCATTGCTTACAAAAATTGCTTCTTTTAAGTAATTGTGTGCGCAGAAATTTAGTATTGCCAAATTGTTTTCTGAATCTGAACCCTTTTTTACTGAAGCCGCATGGCCTTTTGCAAGGTAGTAAAATCCAATGACATGCCCACAAATTTTCAAGAAATTTGTTGCATTTGATAGCGCGATATTAATATTTTCGCCATTTTGCCATTCAATAATTTTACCTGCAACTTGACGCATTTTTGAATTTGCATCAACAAGTATAGAAAGTAATGGTTTCAAGTTTTCAATGTCATTATTTTTTGCAAATTCACTTATTTCATCACATATAGAATAAAGCATTTTGCCATTGTCGCCCGCTAATTTTCGCCCGATAAGGTCATTTGCCTGAATGCCATTTGTGCCTTCATAAATTGGCGCAATACGTGCATCACGTAAATATTGCGCAGCCCCTGTTTCTTCAATAAAGCCCATGCCGCCATGAATTTGAACACCCAATGAAGCAACATCAACACCAATATCAGTTGAATATGCTTTGGCAATTGGGGTTAAAAAACCTTCTAAGGCATGCCAATAATTCTTATTTTCCCTATCTACGCGTGACATATCAGTTGCAAATGCGGTTTGGTAACAAATCGCACGCGAAAGCTGGGTTTTTGCTTTCATTATAAGAAGCATACGGCGAATATCGGCATGATTAATAATTGCCGAAGAGCCAGCTTCTGTTTCACCAATTGCGCGCCCTTGCTTACGCTCTTGAGCATAATTTTGGGCATGTTGGGTTGCAGCCTCTGCAATACCAACGCCTTGTAAACCAACATCAAGACGCGCTTCATTCATCATAGTGAACATACAGGCAAGGCCCTTATTTTCTTCACCAAGCAAATAGCCGATTGCGCCAGTTTGTTCGCCAAAAACCCCATCACCATAAGCCATAACGCAGGTTGGGCTTAGATGTATGCCTAATTTATGTTCAATCCCGATTGGGCCGGCATCATTGCGAATTGTATAATTTCCTGATGCATCTTTTAAGAATTTTGGAACAATGAAAAGTGAAATACCGCGTGCACCGCTTGGTGCATCTGGAAGGCGCGCAAGAACCAAATGAATTATATTATCGGTTAAGTCGTGGTCACCCCATGTAATGAATATTTTTTGACCATAAATTTTATATGTTCCATCACCTTGTGGAATTGCGCGCGTTGTAAGCGCGCCAACATCAGAACCTGCCTGCGGTTCGGTTAAATTCATGGTCCCTGACCATGTTCCATCAATTAGATTTGGAATATATTCGTCAATTTGTTCAGGTGTTCCATGTTTTGAAATTGCCAAAATTGTTCCAGTTGATAACATTGGCTTTAGCGCAAAGGCCATGTTTGAAGAATGCATCATTTCAGAAACCGCAAGCCCCAAAACACTTGGTAAACCCATACCACCAATCTCAGCAGGGAATTTTAAGCCTTGCCAGCCACCTTCAACATATTTTTGGTGAATATCTTTAACAAAATCAGGGGTAATAACATTATTATTTGCATCTAATTTAACCCCTGCTTTGTCGCCAATAATATTTGTTGGCGCCATAATATTATCTGCAAATTTTGCTGCTTCTTCAAGGATTTGAAGGGATAAATCACGGTCAATTTCTTCAAATGGTGCACCGCCTAAAACCTTTTCAAAGCCAATAATATTATCAAGGCAATAAATAATGTCATTAACTGGTGCTTTATAGGCCATTTTTTTCCCCATTCATCTCTATTTAGATTTACCTTTACAAAGCATATCTTAAACTTCCAATACCTTTTTTGTAAAAGCTTCATTCAAAAATCATAGCTTGAACCTGATAGCAATAAATATAAAATTTCATTATTTTTCAATTTTTCACTATTGCGAAACATTCTCAATTAGATTACGTTGCGAATAGACATATTTAAAGTGAATGACATAATGAAACAATTAAAATCACAATATTATTTTCTGTTGACCTTTGCTTTAATCGGTGGCTGCGCATCACCACATATAATTGACAAAACTGATATTGTTCAAAGCGAAAACCATTCACTTGTTGGCGCTGATGAAAAAATTCTTAAACAACAAGTTTCGGGTCAATATAAAAGCGAGCCAAGTCATACGTCTTTAATATGGCGTGTGGGTCATCTTGGCTTAAGTAATTATACCGC
>CAZKYS010000187.1:0-3666 GCA_964557085.1 uncultured Caulobacteraceae bacterium | reverse complement strand
ATTGGATTGGGAGATATTTAGGGCTTCGAATAATTGGCAATCAATGCCTTCGCCGTCGATAAATTGGATTTCATATTCTTCAATAAGCGGACCATTAAGATTGAATGATTTGGTGACATATTCGTCAAGGCTGTGGAAATAGAAGCCGTTCGCGGTGAAATCATAAGGTTGTGCAAATAGTGTTGTCATGGCGATTATCCTTTTGGGGAAAATGGCGGGGGCTTTCGCCCCCTGATTTGCTAGGATTTGGCTTCTGCGGTGCGCATGATGATGCGTCCATTAAGCGGCATTGAGTTGAGGCTTAGTGTGTAGCCTTTGCCATCTTTGGTAGGCCAAGCGACGCCAATGTCGTTCCATCTTGCGGCTTCACCTTCACCGGTAACGGTGTAAAGACGGTGAGAAGGTTTGGTAATTTTAGTTTCTTTAGTCATTTTCATCTCCATTTAAGAAGCCGTCTGGACCATTCCATCGGGCTTCATGGGAATAAAAAGACCAGCCGCTAAGTCGGGTGGTTCAAGGCAGAGCGAAGCGAACAGGCGTGCTTAGTTGCACAAACCGAAGGTGCGGAAACGTGCAGCCTTGAACCAATCCCGCGAGGATGGTCATAAGCCCATGAATGCAAGCACGAGGAATTAGTCCCTTACTCTGCTTAAGGGAGATGTTTTTGATAAGAAACGAGCGTCGAACCAGTCACGGCTATGCAATCTATTGGTGAAGATTTATTGCTGCCAAGGAACGTAATTGCATCCTGCGACGCGAATTATGGATAATGCCACTTAAGCCAAATCTCTAATGCTGCGATGAACTTCGAAAGCCTGCGCTTCAGAAATTCTAAACTTCAAATTATAAAGGAAGCAATCCGTGCCATTTCCTTAAATTTCGCCAAGATCATAAAATTATTTACTTGCATTGAAGTTTTTACGCAAAAGGGCTTCAAGCTAAGGTTTGCCGAATATCATTTCAAGCACCCTGAGCAAATTAGGTGAAACGCGAAAAGATTATAAATAACATGACATTGCAAAAGCCACGGAGTTGCAGGATTTGAAATACAAATATTCTACATTCATTTTGCAGCTTTAACCCATGTGTCCTTGTGCTGAAGGAGCTCAACTGAAAGGCTCAATAGCCAACATATTCCGTTTTCTGACTTTAAATTGGGCACGATCGCAAGCAATAGCTTTGTAATTTGAATTGCTTTACTTGGATTATAAATCGAAAAATCAGAATTGGGAAATTTGGTAACGAGCCAATTTACGATATTACCACCTTTGAGCGCCAGAAGATCTTCTTCGCATGAAACATCAGAATGCTCATTCCTGTCTATAATATCGATAAGCTAAAACATAAGAAAAGTGATCGATGTGTCTTTCAATGCATTGCGCTCCTTAGCCTATACGCCTTATATGATAATTCTAATTTATCAAGCGATGGTGCCGTCAAAACTCCAATTCATCAAAATTCAAAAAATACGAAAATGCGAAAGCCCATTTTCGCAAAAAAACTTTGAATTTCCGCCCTTAAAAAAGGGCGGGATGGTTTGGGTTATGCAATGGGGCTTTGAATTGATTGGCGCGGGCGTGTGTATATAGCCAATTGAAGGCGAATTCTTCGACGCTGTCGCAATAATCAACTTCTTCGGCTTCAATGATAATTTCTTTATATCCGCATTTGCAATCAGGAAGTGATGTGCGATTTAGGCTTTCGATTTCTACGCGGGCTTGCCACTGCCCATCATCAAATTGAATAAAATAGCGATCAAAGCGGATTTCTATATTGATGCCATTCCAAATTTTACGAATGATTGAGAAGTCTTTTTTCATGTCAGCCTCCGATTGGATTTGAATGTCCATTTGACGGGGCACTTGCGGCAGGTTCTTTGAACTTTGATGTCACCAAAGGGGAACGGCTCGCCCGTTGACACCAAAGTTGAACCTGCCAGACACGTCATATGTAATGGATATTCAAAACCCCAAAGGAGTTTGGGCGAATGAAAACTTCGATGAATGCATAGCCAAATGAATGGCATAATAGTCCGCCAATTTAGTCGCTATTTAATTTGACGATGGGCGAATAGTGGTAAGGAACAATCGACAGCTATCGCGACACACAATGCAAATGCGCTAAAAATTACAATCACCTTGAAGCCGAAGTTGAGTGCTAGCCGCAAGAATGCCGGGTCAAGCGAAATACGGCCCCTCAAACATATGCCCCAATAACCCAAACCAATCTGAACATTAGGGCGCGATTATTTTGTTGAATTGAAGAAATTCTCTAACAGGTCATCCCAAACTAATTTGATGGCAATTTCGTTCGCGCTCTGATGGCTGAATAATACGCGTCCAGATTAGAATTTATAAATTCAGTGCATTTCGCCTTATTGGCCAAAACCTCGTGCGATATTTCCAAGCCAAGCGTCTCCGCAATCGACAAAACCATTTCTCTTTCGTCCTCTGAACTAGGGCGGCTCTTAAAAGGAAGAACCAATGGAAGAATTTCACCCATTTTATTAAGCATCTTAGCCCGTTCGCTATCAGATAGCCCTTCAAAATAGTCGCACAATGATTTTGCAACATCGCCGTTTAATTCAAATAGCAAGTCCAAATCACCAACTCTTAATTGAGCAAATTGTTGCTTTGACTTGATACCTTGTCCCATGCGCACCAATATCCCAAAATGGGTTTATTCTAAATTGGGATTATATCCATTCACTTGAAATATCAAGTGAGAAAATGAAAAGCGTTAGCAATCCCAATCAACTTATTTTCCAGAACATGATTAGAGAAGCGCGGCTGAAAGCGGGCTTAACGCAGGCCAAACTCGCTAACAAACTCGGCAAACCGCAATCCTATATCGCCAAATATGAGACCGGTGAACGAAGGTTAGACGTGATTGAATTGTTAAGTATATTAGCAGTAATCGGGCAAAATCCAACGGAATTTGTATCCCAGTTACAAATGGCAATTTCCGATTGCTAAATTGCGCTTTTCTATAATTCGTTATTTAGATATTCTAATACAAACTCACCTATCGTTCCAAATGAATCGACTTTATGCGCTTCTATAATAATTTCCCTAAAGATAGATTTGAAAGAAAGGATTGATTTATCTCCAATATATTGAATTTGTATAATCGCTTTCCAGTTTCCATCATCAAACTGAATCCCATATCTGTCAAACAGGACTTCAAATTCAACGCAATTCCGAAATATTCGGGCAACTAAAAAATTCGATTTCATTCCACCACCAGACTTATTGAATTTTGGCACTTTAAATGAAGTCAAAAATGTGGGGATAAGTTTACTTTATTTCTTCAAACGAAAGGATTTTTCAAAGGTAAACCTGTGATATCGACTGCAACTCAACGGCGTTTGCAATAAATTTAGGTAATGTGAAACTAGTCAATCAAACTAGTTCTTATCTTTCAGTTCCAAACAATAATTTGTATCAATTGCCCCTCAAAAGAGGGACAATTGACGCGATTTGGAAACATGGTTCTGCCAAGCAATATTATCCTTGGCTTCGCCATCAAGCCACATTTTGGCATATTCAACCGGGCCACCAAATTCTTCAATTAGGCATTTTGCCGTGAATAGCGATTTATAGCCAGTTTCTGTAATTGGCAAAGGCTCAAGAGTTTTGCTCATAATTTCTAGATGCACAATCGTGG
>CAZKYS010000186.1:0-3689 GCA_964557085.1 uncultured Caulobacteraceae bacterium | reverse complement strand
TTTTGGCGGGCTCCGCCGTTAGCCCTTAATTGTCAATCTATCGCGCAAATTGGCATTAATAGGCGCAGCGCGGCCATTTTGTGTGTGAACCGTGGTAAGTAAACAACTTGCCACGGCTTTGCCATTTTGAATTGCCAATTGGCGCACTTTGAATGATGAATTGCCGATATTTTCGATTTTACAATATATTTCCAAATCATTCGGCCAATGCGCCTCGGCAAAATAGTCGATGGTGTTGGAAACAATCATCAATACAAATTCATCACAAACAATTTCAAAACCCAAATTATCATAAAACCTTGCCCGCGCATCTTCAAACATTTGAATGATTGCAATATTAGAAATATGATTACCCGCATTCACATCCACAAAACGCGTTGGGATGATAATTTTGAATGGGTAATTGGCAGGAGTTAAAACTTCTTGAGTGGGTTTAGACATTCGTGTGAATTATACAAAAAGCATAGCACATGCAATAAGCTTCGTTCCCCTTCCGTCAGCTACGCTGCCACCTTCCCCACAAGTGGGGAAGGATAAAAAAAGGGCATCAATAGATGCCCTTTTCTAAACTAATATGTCAAAGAAAATAAAAAACCACGCTTTTTTATTTTCTTTGTCCGCTTCAAACCAAACCAAATTTTCAATTTGGTTTGAGACCTTTAAAAGTCTTCAGATATACCTTCAGGCAAGCCTTCTTCGATATGCTCTGTGCCATCATCTTTTGTGATTGCATGTGTATCTTGGTGTGCCGCAATCGCTTTAAGACGGCGAAGTGCACCACCAGTACCAGCAGGGATAAGACGACCCACGATTACGTTCTCTTTCAAACCATCAAGGGTGTCATATTTGCCGTTTACAGCCGCATCAGTAAGAACACGTGTTGTCTCTTGGAACGAAGCCGCAGAGATGAATGAACGTGTTTGTAATGACGCTTTAGTGATACCAAGAAGAACAGGAGCAGCAGTTGCGCCTTTAAGACCTAATTCTTCCATACGACGGTTTTCATCAGCCAAATCAATATCATCGATTGCGTCGCCTTTGATGAAATCAGTATCACCTGGATCAGTGATTTCAACGCGTTGCAACATTTGGCGAACGATAACCTCAATATGTTTATCATTGATGCCCACACCTTGTAGACGATAAACTTTTTGAACTTCTTCAACCATATATTCTGCCAAAGCCTCAACACCTTGAACCGCAAGAATATCTTGTGGTGCAGGGTTGCCGGCAAGAATATGTTCACCACGTTTAATCCAATCGCCATCTTGAACCGGAAGGTGTTTACCTTTTGGAATCATATATTCGATCGGCTCTAATGATTCATCATCAGGAACGATTTTGATACGACGTTTGTTTTTGTAGTCTTTACCAAATTCTACGCGACCGTCGCATTCAGCGATAATAGCGTGATCTTTTGGACGACGCGCTTCGAACAATTCAGCAACGCGTGGAAGACCACCAGTGATGTCGCGTGATGTTACACCGCCTGCTGCAACACGGGCAAGTGTGTCACCTGCGGTAACTTCTTGGCCTTCTGAAACAGAAAGTGTTGCACCGATTGGAAGTGAATAGCGGGCTTCTTTGCCATTTGGCAATTTAGCAACTTCACCATTTGCATCCAATACAACGATTGAAGGACGTAAATCAGCATAAGTTTTCGCACCACCGCGCCAGTCAATAACAACTTTAGACGAAATACCAGTGTTTTCATCCAATTCGTCACGTGCTGAAACGCCATCAACCAAATCTTCTAGTTTTGCATGACCAGAAATCTCAGAGATGATTGGTGTTGCATACGGATCCCAATCAGCAAGTCTATCACCGCGTTCAATTTTCGCGCCATCTTTAACACGAACGCGCGCACCAAACGGAAGTTTAAGTGATTGACGAGTTTTGCCATCGCCATCAACAACCGAAACGCTCATTGTACGGCCGATACAGATAATCTCACCATTCTCGCGCTTAATAATCGCAGAATTTTGATATTTAACTTTACCAGAAATACCCGCATCCATAGATGAGTTATTGGCAACTGTTGCCGCACCACCGATGTGGAACGTACGCATTGTAAGCTGTGTACCCGGCTCACCGATTGATTGCGCGGCGATAACACCAACTGCTTCACCAAGATTTGCACGTGTATTACGTGCAAGGTCACGACCATAGCAGCTTGCGCAAATACCATTACGGGTTTCACAAGTTAGTGGAGAGCGAACTTTAACCGATTGAACCCCTGCTTTGTCGATTGCAGTAGAAATATCTTCATCGCAATAAGTATCACGAGTGTATAGGATTTCACCGCTTTCAGGATCAACCACATCTTCTGCCAATACGCGGCCCAAGATACGGGTTTCAAGTGAAACGATAATGTCCGCACCCTCGATAACTGGTTTCAATTCGATGCCAGCAGATGTTCCGCAATCTTCTTCGGTGATGATGCAATCTTGTGCAACGTCAACCAAACGACGGGTTAGATAACCAGAGTTTGCAGTTTTCAACGCAGTATCGGCAAGACCTTTACGCGCGCCGTGGGTAGAGTTAAAGTAATCAAGAACCGATAGACCTTCTTTAAAGTTTGAAATAATCGGTGTTTCGATAATTTCACCAGAAGGTTTCGACATAAGACCACGCATACCACCAAGCTGTTTCATTTGGTTACGCGAACCACGCGCACCAGAGTGAGCCATCATATAAACAGAGTTTAATTGTGGTGTGCCATCACGTCCGATTTTTGGTTTTGCGATTTCTTCCATCATCGCATCAGCCACTTTTTCAGTACATTTTGACCAAACGTCTACAACTTTATTGTATTTCTCACCTTTGGTGATTTGACCATCAGAATATTGATTTTCAAATTCTGAAACTTCTTTTTTAGCCGCTTCAACCAATTCAACTTTTTTGGCAGGTACAACCATATCAGCCATACCAAATGAAATACCCGCATTGAAAGCTTTGGTGAAACCAAGTTTCATCAATTGGTCAGCGAATATAACGGTCGCCTTTTGACCACAATAACGATAAACTTCACCAATAAGTTTTGCGATTTCTTTTTTAGTCAAAACCACATTACAGATTTCTGGCTGTAATTTTGGATGGCGTGGCAATAGATCCACAACCATATAACGACCAGGTGTTGTTTCAATTGTACGGCGAATATCATTGCCATCAGCATCTACACCATACCAACGAACACGAACTTTTGCGTGAACAGTTAATTGGTGCGCATCCATTGCAGCCTCAATTTCACCCATGTCACGGAAAGCACGGCCTTCGCCAGGTTCGCCATCACGCACAGTTGAAATGTTGTAAAGACCCAAAACGATATCCTGTGAAGGCTCGATAATTGGTCTACCATTTGAAGGTGAAAGAATGTTGTTGGTTGACATCATCAATACGCGCGCCTCAAGCTGCGCCTCGATTGATAATGGAACGTGAACCGCCATTTGGTCACCGTCGAAATCGGCGTTGAACGCAGTACAAACCAATGGATGAAGCTGAATTGCTTTACCTTCAATTAGTTTTGGTTCGAACGCTTGGATACCAAGTCTGTGAAGTGTTGGTGCGCGGTTAAGCATTACAGGATGCTCGCGAATAACCTCATCAAGGATATCCCAAACTTCTGGCTTTTCTTTTTCAACCATGCTTGACATGACATTGAAAGATGTTGAGCGCGTTCTTTATTTCGA
>CAZKYS010000185.1:0-3692 GCA_964557085.1 uncultured Caulobacteraceae bacterium | reverse complement strand
AGCATGGACAAATTAACATAGATTGGATTGAAAATGGCCTTTGAATTACCTGCTTTACCTTATGCTGCTGACGCATTGGAACCACATTATTCGGCGCAAACTTTTAGCTTTCACCATGCAAAACACCATAATGCATATGTTGTGAATTTAAATAATCTTATCAAAGATACCGAATTTGAAGGCAAAACTTTGGTTGAAATTATCAAAGCATCTGCGGGCAAAAATGCCGGTGTTTTCAATAATTCTGCGCAAGTTTGGAACCACACATTCTTTTGGCATTCAATGAAACCAAATGGTGGCGGCGCACCAAAAGGCGCGATTGCTGATAAAATCATTGCTGATTTCGGTTCTTATGATGCATTTGCCGATGCATTCAAACAAGCGGGCGCAACCCAATTTGGTTCGGGCTGGGCATGGCTTGTGGTCGGTAGTGATGGCAAATTGAAAGTTACAAAAACTGCCAATGCTGAAACCCCAATCACTGGTGAAGATAGACCTTTGATTTGCGTTGATGTTTGGGAACATGCTTATTATTTAGATTACCAAAATCTTCGCCCTAAATTCTTGGAAACCTTCCTTTCAAATCTTGTAAATTGGGATTTTGCCAATGAGAATTTAGCGGGCGCTGAATTTAGCGGTCTTTAATTCTTGCATAAATAAATAGTAATGCGCCGCTTATTATGTTAAGCGGCGCAAAATTTTTTTAAAGGTTATAATCATGTCTGACGGCAACACATTAGTTTTAGAATTATCAACTGGCACTGTTACAATTCAATTGCGCCCTGATTTAGCGCCAAACCATGTTGAGCGTATCAAAGAATTGGCTTCTGAAGGCTTTTATGATGGTATAATTTTCCACCGCATTATTGATGGTTTCATGGCGCAAGCGGGTTGCCCAAAAGGCACTGGAACTGGTGGTTCTTCTAAACCTGATTTGAAGGCTGAATTTAACAATGAACCGCATGTTCGTGGTGTTTGTTCAATGGCACGCACTAATCAACCGCACACGGCAAATTCGCAATTTTTCATCTGCCTTGATGATGCAACTTTCCTTGATCGCCAATATACAGTTTGGGGTGTGGTTACAGATGGTATGGAAGCCGTTGATGCACTTCCAAAAGGTGAGCCACCACGTAACCCTGGCAAAATTGTGAGCGCAAAAATCGTCTAAGACGAATGCAATTATCTGATTTTGATTTTAATTTACCAGAAGATTTAATCGCGCTTAGGCCAAGTCCTTCGCGCGATTTGTCGCGTTTATTGCTTGCAAATCCGAATGATAATTCTTTGCAAGATTTGCAATTTTTGGATTTGCCAAAATTGCTTAAAAAAGGCGATGTTTTGGTTTTTAATAATTCCAAAACAATACGCGCCCAATTAAATGCAATTCGCAAAAAGCGTGATGAAAATTCACCTGATGTGACAATCAATATAAACCTTCATAAGTTTAAAAATCAAAATTCGTGGTATGCCTTTATAAAACCTGCAAAGCGCGTGAATATTGGTGATGTTTTATATTTCCAAAATGGTCTTGAAGGGCGCGTTTTAGAAAAAAATGACGGCGAAATTCTGCTTGAATTTAATTTATCAGGTGATGAATTAATAAAGCAAATTGATGCCCAAGGCCAAATGCCAATCCCGCCATATATTGGTCAAAAACGTAAAGTTGATGAAAAAGATAATCACGATTATCAAACCATCTATGCCAAGGATGAAGGGTCAGTTGCCACCCCAACCGCAGGGCTTCATTTCACACAGGCGGTTTTCAGTGAATTTGAAAAAATTGGTGTTGAAACCTGTTTTGTAACGCTTCATGTTGGTGCTGGAACTTTTTTACCTGTTAAGACTGATGAAATTAAAGCGCATAAAATGCATTCAGAATATTTTGAAATCACATCTGAAACGGCGCAAATTATAAATAAAGCTAAAGGTGAGGGGCGGCGTATCATTTGCGTTGGCACAACGTCTTTGCGAACATTAGAATCATCAATTGATGAAAATGGCAAAATAATTGCCCATAATAAAGAAACCGACATTTTTCTTTATCCAGGAAAAAAAATAAAAAGTGCGGATGGTTTGATTTCTAACTTCCATTTGCCAAAATCAACGCTTTTAATGCTTTTAAGCGCATTTTGCGGTCAAGAATTTGTGATGAATACGTATAAACACGCAATAGAAGAAAAATATCGATTCTTCTCTTATGGTGATTGCGGACTATGGTGGAAAAAAAATTGACTAAAAGCGTTGATTGTGTTCATTTTGTTATATGCACAACTCAATAACTAAATATTCAAGAATGAAATTATTTTTTGTTCTATGTTTTGTTCTTGCAATTCCGTTTTGGATAATTGGCGCATGGGACACTCAAACAATTTCAAGAGTTTTGCCAATTCAATTACCTTTCTCCGCTTTATCGGCTTTTATTCCATTTTTTGTCGCCATAATTTTGAGCGAAAATCGGGGTGGATTTTTAGGGCAAATTATAGATTTTCATAAAATCAAAAACAAAATTCTGTTTATTCCGCTTATTTTTTTCATGCCATTAGCGGTTTTTTTTACTTATATTATTTCGCAAAAATTTGAACAAAATTTACCGCCAATTATTATTGATATTCCAACACAGATTCGGTTCTTTTTACTTTTTTTATTGGCTGCAATTGGCGAAGAAATGGGATGGACGGGTTTTGCATTTCAACGCGCTATTGAAAAATATAATCCATTATATTCGGCGCTTTTAATCTCATTAATATGGATGGCGTGGCACACAATTCCATATATTCAAACTGGTCGGTCAGAGATTTGGATAATAGGCCAGATAATTGGGTCTATTTTTGAAAGGCTATTATTATTCTATTTATTTTTAAAAATGGGCCGACCTGTTTCTTTGGCGATTTTATTTCATACAATTATTAATGTATCTGAATTCACATATCCAATTAATGGAAGCCTTTATAATGCGCCAATTATGGCCCTTGTTGTTGCGCCATTTGGTTTGTGGGCCGGGGTAAAATTGTGGGCAATGCGCTTGAAACATTGATTCTAAAGATTTAAGCAGCGCAAAATAGGAAAAATAATGTCATTTGAATTTGAAATTAAAGCAAAAGACGGCAAGGCGCGCCTTGGGGTTTTGAAAACACCGCGTGGTGATATTCGCACTCCTGCCTTTATGCCTGTTGGAACTGCTGCAACAGTTAAGTCACTTACTGTGCCACAGGTTAAAGCAACTGGTGCCGATATTATCCTTGCCAATACTTATCACCTCATGCTTCGGCCAACAGGTGAGCGTTTAAAACGCCTTGGTGGTGTGCATGAATTTATGCGTTGGGATAAGCCAATTTTGACTGATTCTGGTGGTTTTCAGGTTTGGTCATTATCGTCACTTCGCAAAATGACGGAAGAAGGCGTTACTTTTGCAAGTCATATTGACGGTTCAAGGCATTTGCTAACACCAGAAATTTGTATGGAATTACAGGCTGACCAAATTCAATCAGATATAATTATGCAGCTTGATGAATGCACGAAATTTGGTGCCAATGAGAATCAGGCACGCGAATCGATGGAATTATCATTGCGTTGGGCAAAACGTTGCAAAACTGCATTTGGCGACCGTAAATCACAGGCATTATTTGGTATAGTTCAAGGATCAGTTTTCGCGAATCTTCGTGAACAAAGCGCAAAATCATTGGTTGACA
>CAZKYS010000184.1:0-3829 GCA_964557085.1 uncultured Caulobacteraceae bacterium | reverse complement strand
GTCAAACAAAAGGCATAAAAACATATATTATTAAAATTAATACGAAGATTTTTTCGTATCAAATTTTTGATAATCTTGCTTGTTAATAGAATTCCCTTCACAGTCAGTTTTATATTTCCAAACCAGCGTCATGAATTGATTTTTTTTAGCATCATCAAGAATATTTAGCGTTGCGTTTTGTGTAGTATTTGCACGTCCAATTGGGATAAAATCAGTGCCTGTATTTTTATAAAATCTATATTCAGCAACACCGCAATTACCCAAACCCGCACGGCCTGTTTTACCACCAAAATATAAAATCAAATCACGCTTGCCATCTTTGTTCAAATCGATTTGTGCAACTTGAATTGAATCAGCAAACATATCGGAAATTGAAAATCCGTTATTTTTACATTTTTGACTAATTTCTTCAGAAACACTTTTTCGGCAAGTTTCACTTTTCCAATCTTCAAAAACATCGGATAAATCACTATTCAATTTAATATGGCTTTTGTCAGTGATTGATTTTGCATCATTCATTGAAATCATTTTAAATTCTGCAGGAAAATCAATAAAGGTTCGCTTATTAAGTGCCACTTGTTTATTAATGGAATCATTAATCGAACCATTGCCACAGCCGCACAAAACCGCGGCACCTGTCGCTAAAATTGCTAGTAATTTATTATTTTGCATTTGAATTTCCTTAATATTGCAAATTAAAAATAGAATCTAATTTCCAACATTGGTTTTTATTTGTGCGTTTAAATGTCATTTCTTTTTCGCTGCCATATTTAAATGACATTTCATTGCTTCGTTTGCCGTCCTTATATTCATAATCACCGCGTTGGAATCTTACGACAATATCGTCACCGGTTTTTTCAATAATATTTACGTCGGCATAGATTGGTTTTAAATCGTCGGCAGTTCCATATTCAATCCAACTTCCGTCATTGTAAGATTTGAATGGGAAAAGTAATTCATAATATTCATTTTGAACTTCATAAATTGCGCCAGAAACCACATCTTTTGTGCCCATTGTAAGAATTTTGGGAACATATTTATTAAATGTTGCCTCATTAATGCTTATGGCTTCTAGGAATGCTTTTTTATTTCCATTTTTACAGGCAATTTGCGCACCATCATATTTTTGCGCAATTGCGATATTTGTAAAAAATAGGCCAATCATTGGTGCGATAAATAATATATTTCTAATTTTCATTTCCCCATCTCCTATTTTGCCAAATAAAATTTAAAAACGGCAAATCTATGACTAATTATGTCTAAATTACGAAAAATGCAAAAAAGGGCGACCAAAGGGCCGCCCAATTTTATTATATTTAATATTTGGCGATAAATTCGCTAAACAATAACGCGAATTTTACGCCATTGCTTTTTCAAAGTTTTCGGCAACTTTTTTCAAGAAGCCTTCAGTGGTCAACCATGCCTGCTCATCACCAACCAAAAGCGCAAGGTCTTTAGTCATAGAGCCAGATTCAACGGTATCAACCACAACTTTTTCAAGCGTTGCAGAGAATTTTGCCAATTCTTCATTACCATCCAATTTCGCACGATGCGCAAGGCCACGTGTCCAAGCAAAGATTGATGCGATTGAATTGGTTGATGTGCTTTCACCTTTTTGGTGTTGGCGATAGTGGCGAGTAACTGTGCCGTGCGCAGCCTCTGCCTCAATGGTTTTGCCATCTGGTGTCATAAGAACAGATGTCATTAGGCCCAATGAACCAAATCCTTGTGCAACCATGTCTGATTGAACGTCGCCATCATAGTTTTTGCACGCCCAGATAAATTTACCAGACCATTTAAGCGCAGAAGCCACCAAATCATCAATCAAACGGTGTTCGTAAACAATTTTCTTTTCGGCAAATGCAGCTTTGAATTCTGTGTCATAAACTTCTTGGAAAATGTCTTTGAAACGGCCATCGTATGCTTTTAGGATTGTGTTTTTAGTTGACAAATAAACCGGCCAGCCACGCAATAGACCATAATTCATTGATGCGCGTGCAAATTCGCGAATTGATTCATCAAGATTATACATACCCATTGCAACACCAGCGCCAGGATATTGGAATACTTCATATTCAATTTCATCGCCGCCATCATCAGGGGTGAATTTCATTGTAAGTTTACCAGCAGACGGAACTTTGAAATCAGTTGCTTTATATTGATCACCAAAAGCATGACGACCAACAACGATTGGCGCGGTCCAGCCAGGGACCAAACGCGGAACATTTTGGCAAATGATTGGTTCACGGAAAACCACACCACCCAAAATATTACGGATTGTGCCATTTGGTGATTTCCACATTTTTTTCAATTTGAATTCTTCAACGCGCGCTTCATCTGGTGTGATGGTTGCGCATTTGATACCAACATTGTGTTTTTGAATTGCGTGTGCCGCATCAATTGTCACTTGGTCATTTGTGGCATCGCGGTTTTCAACCGAAAGGTCATAATATTCGATTTCTAAATCCAAATATGGCAAAATCAGATATTCTTTAATCATCTTCCAGATGATGCGTGTCATTTCATCGCCATCAAGATCCACAACAGGATTTGCAACTTTAATTTTAGCCATGTTAGAGCCTTTCCTAAACCAAAATCTATTTGCCCCTGTTTAGCGAGAAATGGTGGAAAATCTAGTGGGAAATGTGGTTTTTTGTGTGCGACTTTGGGATGAGATGAACGTTATTTAGACTAAATTTTTACGGCCTCATTTCCAAATTATCTATTCCCATCAGACTACCAATGTTTATATGCCAACCCCCATTAAAAGTTAAAGGCAACCTTTTGCCTGTGGTGATTTCATTAATTATTGACGAAAGCCCAGCCTTGTCATCAACACCAAGTAGTTTTTTCAATCTCGAAAAATATAATTTGCTCTCAGACCTTGCAAAGATTTCAAAAGGCCTATAGCCATGAGAAGCATAAATCAACGTAACTGGAAACCATGTAGAATCAGTTGATTCAGAATTTATCATACTATGCAAATATAATATGAAATCCGCCTGCATTAAACTCATAAAATCTATGCCAGAATTTGCGCAATTCTCTTTAATCAAGTCGGCATGCACCGATGACCTTTGAAGCTTCAGTCTAGTATTCCTTCGTTCGTTCAACGATTTTAAATAATTTCGAAAACATATATATGTGCTAATAACGTGATTACTTCCGGAGTCACTGTTCACAAAATAATATTGCTCTTTAAGTAACCTTTCAGCCATGAGAAATTTTTCATTTTTGATTAGAATTGAAAATGTATAAAGAAAAAGTTCGTGCGAGATATATTTTAGATTGTCAAACTCCATGCGATTCCATGAATTTTGATTTTCCTTTGGTCCCGCGCAAGAAAGCACTTTTTCCAAAAAACGATGCAGGGTATCGATGTATTCAGTGTCGCCTTGATATCTAGCAAGTGCTTTGACAATTTCAATATACTCATTTCTATAAGGAATAAACTCTTTGATAGACAGTACTATTATGTCATCCAATTCACCCTCTGGTTTTACCAACCTTGAACTCTCAACAGCCAAAAACAAATCATCTAAATACTCATCTAAACAGCCTCTCCAATTAGGCTTTGCATTTTTAATTGCGTCGATAACGCGCTTGTAAGTAATCGATGTCAAAACAGTCCGAGCAGTTTTTTGGTTTATGAATTCAGGCATCGTTCCTAATGGAGGCCTTACAAATAATGGCTTATCGAATATCCACCTAAGTAGCTCTTCAAACTTCTCATTATATTTATCCATGTCTGTAAAATCTATAAATATTCGCGACTTGTAATAAACGGGAAGTATTGGCTTTCCACTTTCATCTTTGTCTAAAATTGCCG
>CAZKYS010000183.1:0-3836 GCA_964557085.1 uncultured Caulobacteraceae bacterium | reverse complement strand
GCCATTAGGTTTTCGCGGAACATGCCATCAGAATCGTCTGAAAACTCCATAGACGGCGATGTTAAGACACCGCCAGCCTTTGTAATCATATCTCTTAATTGGTGGTGCTGAACGACGCCGCGGGCAAGGCGGCTAATATCATCAATAATAACTGCGAATTTGGTTTTGCTATTCTTCTTTAAGAAGGCGATTAATTCTTTAACGCCGGGTCTATCAACCACAGAACCAGAAACATCGTCAGTAAAGACGCGCACTACCTCAAGGCCCAACATTTTCGCGTGCATATTGCAACGTGTCTCTTGGGACGATAACCCGCTGCCTTCCGTGGTTTGTTTAACTGAGCTAACCCTACAATAAATGACAGCTTGCGTAATAACTGGCTTTTGGTTGTGTTTTGCAATCATGGTGCACTTTCCTGCGTTTTTGTTTTGATTTTGCTTTTACCTCCATTATCGGAGTCAACAGTCTCAACGGAGTTATCTCTACGTTGATCAATAGCTTTATTTGCAATTGTTTTAACATCCAAAGCGGCATCTTGGAAAGAGTCTTTTATGCGGTTTTTAAGAATATTTTGAGTAGTGTCTTCGCCAAAGGCAGCATTCACAAATGCTTGCATCATGCGATACACAATCGCAATCATTTCATCCTTCTTATCAGATGAAACGTCAATTTTCTCGACCAAAGACCGATACTTATTTCTTTGGTTTTCAGGTATATTCTGCAAATAATTCATACAATCACCACGTCAATTTGGCCTTCGCCCATGACGGAATATAGATTGTTTTAAAATAATTATGGGGGCAACTAAGTCCACGCCCATATTATTTACCTAATTTTAGAATATCATTTTGTGTCAGATAGTTTCAATATTTTTATATATTGCGCTGCAATTATCGCTCTAACCCTTTTTTGTTTTCGAGTGCTTTTTGGGGGTTAATTTCGCGACTAACCATGCGCTCTACTTTTTCATTTATCAAACTTAGCCGTGACTTTTGTTTCATTTCAATTTGCAAAGATGCAGCTTTGCTTGCTTTTTGTGCCGGTGTTTCACGCATACCATTTGGCGTTAATTCAGGCGCGGGAGCCGCCTTTGATTTTAGTAATTTTTCAAAGCGTTGATTAACCCAAGTAGCGCGATGCTTTTCAAAATGGCTGTTTGCTTTTTCACTTAAGTCGGCACCACGTTTGCGAATGGCAATTTCTTGCGCAGTCCTTCTGACTTCGGTGTTGAATTGCCCAGTTATTTTTTGAGGGTCTTTCATTCATCATTCCCCTCTTTCTTGTCCCGTGATGTTTGCGAGCCATTAACGTGCATTTCGCGCACGTCTTTGATGGCAGCTTTCCATTCGGGAACTTCAAAATAGGGTGTGGTATCAGCAATAATTAGACGTGCCATATTCGAAACACGAATAATATGCTGGTCTTTGTTTAAGGATAAAATATCTTCGGCTTGAAGAACGTTGCGCTTGGTCTCATTTAAGCCGCTAGAGCCAGCTTGAGAGACGCCAGCATTATGACCGATATTATGATTTAGAATTGTTCTATTGCCCGACCAATACTCTAAATCTTTTAGAACATGCGGTTCAGTTATATTCTTATAAATTGAAACCGCCGCCTGATCTTCAAACTCTGCGACCAAATCTTTTGACCAGCGGTCATACAATGATTGACGTGATTGCGAAAACATCCATAGATTTATTCCGCGTCCGCGATAAAGACGTAGGGCTTTGGGGATAGCAGGGGCGTAGTATTGCGGAAGTTCGTCTAAAATTAATGTGGTTCTGATTTCACCGCTCGCGGCAGCAACGGTTTCAATAATGTGATTTGTAATCGACCCTATCCATGTAGATGACGCTTCAAGTTTTGAAACGGGTATCACTTCGAATACCCTATATGCTTTCTTTTTCAAATTCGCAAAATCGAACTCATTTGTTCGAGTGGAGATTTCTAATGATGTGCCTGGTTTAAAATTGCTGACCGCCTTTGATATTTCAGAAATATAAGCCGACCATTCCTTTGGAACATTTTCCGCCATGTTTTCATAGCGATAAGCGCGTGAAACAACGGTTTCATCGCTTGATACTTTCATAAAGCTGAAGAAATTAGCTAATTCTTGACCGCCCGAATTTGCAAATCGCCAAATCCAACCAAAGTTCAAATTTGTCTCGTCTTCAACCAGCAAGTAGTTTAAAATCCAAGCAATAATCTGCTGCGCCCCCGAATAAACCCAACTGTTTGGGGATTTAATTTTTGGCATCGGGATTACGATTTCCGCAATTTCATCATATTCGGAATCGATTTTCTGCCCTGAATTGCGTAGGTCAATTAATCTTTGGAATGGATTAACTTTGGTATTTGGCAATCCATGCAGCTCATAAGGGTTTAAATAAATGCACTCAATTCCAAGGGTATTCTCAGAATATTCCGAAGAAGCATAAGCGTTCTCACCCTCCTTAATATCCATGATTACAAGTGAACGTGACGTTACGTAAGCAAGGTTTGGGAAAATGAAGCTTGTATTCTTTCCACCACCAGCCCTAAGGAATGTCACAAGGCTACCATCGCCGTTATAGGTAAGTAATTTTCCATTAAAGCTGCCGATGACTAAACCGCGTCCAGACAATAACCCAGCTTCCGAAATGTCGGCTTCGTCAGCAATGCTACTATCACCAAATTTTCCTGAGGCTTCCGAATGCGCCATAAGCCATTCGGTTTCTTGAGCGCGCCTCAAGGCACGCTCTTGTTCAAATTGGTGATGAAAATATTTGTGGGTGTTAAGGACAGCGCTAAAATCTTGGCCTAATCTTCGTCTAGACATGATTATTCTCCTTTATTCATCATGTCTGAATAGCGCACTAGTCTTGGAGGCTTGGGGGCATCCGGCACTTCAATTTCTTCTAATTCAGATTGAACATCTTCAAGTGACGGCAAAAATTCATCGGCTTCTGGCAAGTCAATTGCCATGCCGCGATTGAAATAATCTTCAATTCGTTTTGCGGCAATTTCGCCGCCTTCAGTGCCATATTCACGAAATGCATCGCTTAACTCTTGGTCGAATAGGCCTATCAAGCGACCGCCAGCCAATGCGCCGGAACTAATCCCTAAATCCGCAGCATTCAGAGTTTCGGCAATATTCACAAATTTTTGCACAATAAAAGCACGCATCTGAACAAGTGCTTGCGTCATGACTTGCGACCTATCATAGGCGGCTTTGTAATATTGCAAGACCGCTTCATTGCGAGAGCGAGCGGCGGCATTACTGGCTTCAACAAAAGTTCCAACTTCGCCTTTATAGGCTTCAAGCTCGGAAAGATAAAAAGTTTCAATATTTTTTACGCGGCTTACAACTTGTTCCTCTATGTTGGCTTCGTAACTGCCGACGATTGTGGAAACCTTATATTCCTTTGGTGCGAATTTTTCGATTGCAACCGCCGTCGCAATACCAGCACCCATAACGAACATAGATTTAAAAACTGACCCAAGCTCACGCCGCGATTGTTGCTTGTATTGCTCATATCCATTTGGATAATAGGGCAAAGGTCGCGCTTGAGATTGCGCTGTCCTTTGTGGGGTAATATCTTGAGTTTTCTTATTATTCACTAAAAATGGTTTATCGGATTCTGTCGACATTTTTGGCTCCTTAGTTCGGAGCCTATTATTTCATGTCTATCAAAAATCTTGGGGGAAAGTGCTCAGAACGGAATATCAGTATCGTCTTCATTTATTGAATCATAAAATCTATTGCGATATTCGCCATTGAAAATTTGACGGTCAATAATTTCAAAAATGGCTTTTAGAACCTCATCATCATTCCAATTTTTACTTGGATCAATTCC
>CAZKYS010000182.1:0-3848 GCA_964557085.1 uncultured Caulobacteraceae bacterium | reverse complement strand
GGCGCAGTTGGCCCACTTCAATTTGACGTTTTGGTTGAACGCATCAAAGCCGAATACGGCCTTGAAGCAACATTCGAAACCTGCCCATATAATGCCGTTCGCTGGATAAAAGCGGAAAATAAGGCCGATATGGATGAATTTATGGACAGAAACAAATCAGGCATCGCTCGCGATATTGATGATGATTTAGTCTTCCTTGGCAAAAGCGCATGGGAAATCTCCTATGTCGCCGAAAAATTCCCAAAAATCGCCTTCACAAATGTAAAAGAACGCGAAGCGGGGAAAGCGTAAACGCTCAAAACCCCACCCTCGGCCTTCAGCCTTACTCAGGGTTTTGGATTAAATCGGGCAATAATTTATAAAAATCGTGGTTTTTATAAATTATTGACATATAAATTAAAAAGGCTTGAAACTAAGTTTCAAGCCTTTTTTAAAAAATAAAGCAAACAAAAAACAAAAACCACGCTTTTTGATTTTTGTTTTCCGCCTAAAACCAAAAGCCTGAGTGAGGCCGAAGGTGGGCTTTTGATATTATTTACGCCGCCGCTTTCATCTTAACTTGCATGAAACGGATTGCGCGGCTTGCGGCATCTGGCGGAACGTCATTATACATATTACCAAGTCTTTCGGCGGCGCCAATTCCATCTGGGCCAAGTACAAAAACCGCCAATGTTACGAATAAAGCGCGCGGGAAATCTTTTGCGCGGCAAACAATTGCGATTGAATCAATATCTTTTGCTTCAAATGGGCGCGCAATATTTTGATAATCAAGCCCCGAAATTTCGGCAAGCATAAGATAAAATAATGTTTTATCGCCTTCACGCCAAATGTTTGGTAATTGGTTTTTATCAATTTTATTAGCGGCTTTTAATTCTTGAATTTTCGCCAATTTCTCTTCGTAATCATCAGGAAGTGCCTTGTTTATTACACTAACACGGGTTTTGGCGCGCTCCAAAGCGGCATTGATTTCTGCTTCGCTAAAGTTTTTATATTTGTCCAAAATCTCTTGACGCATTGGGCCAGAAACAATTGAAAACATTTGATTTAATACATCAACTGAAACGCGTTTGCGTGTTACGATTGGGCCATGTAAATCGCTATTTTCCTGCGCGCGAACAATTACTTTATCAAATGTATTTTCAGAAATGTTTGCGCTTTGGTTTTGTAAAAGTGATTTAACAACATCATCATTACCATGATCAACCAATGCATCAGAAACGGTTTCAGATACATTGATACGTTGTGAAACTGCGATTTGATATTTTGTACCTTTTTCACTTACGATTTTCACCAAATCATCATCGGTAAAGGAGCGTGTATTTCTTAAAATCGGCTCTGCAACTTCAATTTCATCATTGGCAAGTTTTAATGCAAGATTGCGCGGTGCATAGCCTTGGTCAAATGTAATTGCCAATTCACGGCGCACTTCGGTATTAAGTTCGAATGCGATTTTAGAAATAAGGTCGCCGAATACAGATTGTAATTCGGGCGGCGAAGTTTCCATATTTGCAAAAAACATTGCAGTAACTTCATTCAAAAGCTCACGGCGTTTTTCCGACGAATCTTCTGCTGCAATTTCTAGCAATTTATTATATTTCTGCCCGATATCCATTTTGGTCCCAAATTATTCTATCGCGCTTTTCTAAGCGCGTGTTTACTCACAATACTATAATTGCATAATTAGGTGAAAATTGGATTTCTAAACGTGGTTAAATATTTCTTTATGGCAGAAATTATTCTAATTAATCCATAAGTTACTATTTAGTTAGCCTTCACTTGAATGGCGACGTAATGGTCCAATTGCATTTGTGCCACTTTTTTGGTCTTGTGACTTACCAAATAATCCAAAAAAGCCTTTTTTATCATTTGATTGTGTTGATTTTTCCTGACCTTGATTATCAGAATTTTTATCATTTTCTTCCTTAGGCATAGGAATTGGCGTAGTATTTGAATAGTCATAAGATGGATTATTTGTTCCATTTGCCATTGATTGGGCAACTTCATTCCATTCCTTTTGAACAGAGTAGCCGCCGCCATTTTGTGAATTATTGCGTAATTGGGCGCGGCGCATTTCTGCGGCATCAACCATTCCATCTGCACCAACAAATTGTTGCATATTTTGGGCCTGTCCACTTCTTAAAGGGCCCATTGCACGTTTTTGTGTGCTTGCTTCAGGTGGGTTTGTTGGCGTTACTTTGGGCGCAATTGATGTTGGTGTGTTTGCCGCCATGCTTACCGGCTGTGTTTGTTGAACCGCTTGTTGAATTTGTGGCTGCGGTGCGGGTTGATATTGTGGTGGTTGCACATATTTCTGGGCAGATTGTGTAGGCGGTGCAAAACTTACACTTGCATTATTTCTTGGTGGGGTTTGAACTGGCGGCGCGATATTTGGTTGATTTAAAACAATATTGTTATTTGCAATTTGTGCATTATTATTCAATGGCTTAACTGAATAATTGCCCTGATATAAATTATTATTTGCTATTGGTTTGCTGTTTGGTGCATTTGCAATATTAACATTATTCACATCATTTGTTCGACGAAGCGGAATACCAGTTTGTGAACCTTGGGGTGCATTAATGTTGGCACTATTTGAAAAATTACATTGACCTGTGCTTGCGCCAGTTGTTCCAATTTTAACTGGTGAAAAAACCCATGCCGCGCATGTTATATCTGCGGTGCAGGCCATTGCGCATTCTCTTGCAGAAGAAGTGAAAACCATTCCAATACGTGCATTTTGCGCCAAGGCGTCAGAATAAATAAAGGCGAAGCCTGCGCCAATCAATCCAAATGCGATAATTTTATTTTTTAATGAATTCTTCAAGGTCGGCCCCATGTTTCAATCGAACACAAATATAGGGCGATAATTAGATTATTCGGTTAAGAAGAACTTAAAGAAGCTTTCTTTTCCTCAAGTTCAAGCCATTCATATTCCATATCTTCAAGTTTTTGACGGCAAACTTCTAATTCTTGGCTTAATTTATCAAATTTTGTGCGGTCTTTTTGGAATAATTGCGGGTCGTGCAATTGGGTTTCAAGGGTTTGAATTTTTGCCTCAAATTGCGGCATTAATTTGCCCAATTCTTCAAGCCTGAAATTATCTTTATACGAAAGGCGGGTTTGCACTTTTGGCGGAGGAGGTGGGGGCGGTGATGCCTTTTTCACTGTCGTTGTTTTATTAATTTTACTAATTAATTTAAGCCCTTGCCCTTCTAAATCGGACCACCCGCCAGAGGTTTCAAGCCAACGACCATCACCCAATGGCGCAAGGGTTGAGGTAACAACATTATCCAAAAATGCCCTATCATGGCTTACAAGGATTATTGTGCCATCGTAATTTGCCAATACTTCTTCGAGAACGTCCAAAGTATCCATATCCAAATCATTTGTCGGCTCATCGAGAACCAAGAAATTGGATTTTCTTGCAAGCGCAAGCGCAAGTAAAACGCGGTTTCGTTCACCACCTGAAAAAGAACCAACAGGTTGGCGTAATTGCGCACTTGTGAATAGAAAATCCTTGGCATAGGCGGCAACATGGCGTTGATAATCTTGCACCCATATCATATCGCCGCCATGTGGGGCAAAAGTTTCCCAAAGCGTGGCCTTGGGGTCAAGGCTTGAACGGCTTTGATCAAGATAAGCAAGTTCAAGGTTTTTCGCGCGCCTTATATTCCCGCTATCAGGCGCAATTTCGCCAACAATCATTTTGATAAGTGTTGATTTTCCAACACCATTTGGCCCAACAATGCCAATGCGGTCGCCGCGCAAAATTCTAAGGTCAAAGTCTTTGGCAATTGTGCCGCGATTATCAAATGCTTTTTGAACGTTCTTAACTTCAACTACTAATT
>CAZKYS010000181.1:0-3852 GCA_964557085.1 uncultured Caulobacteraceae bacterium | reverse complement strand
AAGCAGGGTCGATATTTTTAATATTTGGAATTTTTGTATGATCAAGCGGCTGAATAATCTTTGCCTCTGCCATACGTGTCACATATTCATTTGATGGCATAATCACATCATAACCTGGATTGCCCTCATGGAATTTTGCAAACAATTCATCATTGGTTGAAAATAGGCTCATAGAAACTTCAACACCTGTATCAGATTTGAAATCTGCAAGCGTGTTTTCGCCAATATAAGTATCCCAATTATAGAATTGAAGTTTTTTGGCTTCGCTGCCATCAATTTTAAATTTTCCACCGCTTGCGCTTGGTTTTGCACCATCAGAACCTTTAGAACATGCAGTTATTGTAAATGCCGCAGCACTTGCACCAAATGCCGCCAAGAAGGCGCGTCTGGAACGTGAATTTCCTTTTAAAAATTTTGCAATTTCATAATCACTTAGTTTAATTTCTGACATACCTTCACCCCTTTATTATTTAGAGTTTACCCGATTTTACGCATTACGGAAGTACCAATCATAATCTTCAAGCGGAATATTTGCTTGATAACGATTTTGTTCAGTTTTCTTGATAATTGCATACATTTTTTGGAAGCGTTCGCCCAAATATTGCCCAATGATTGGGCATTTTTCAAAAGTTTCCACCGCCGAATACCAATTCATTGGTAGTGTAACGGGTGATTTATCGGCCTGTGAATAGCCATCACCTTCGATAATTTCACTTGGTTCCAGTTGGTTTTTAATACCGTGATAAACACCCAAAAGCATTGCCGCCAATCCAAGATATGGCGATGCATCCGCACCTGAAATTCTGTGTTCAATATGGCGTGTTTTTGGTGGCCCTGCGGTAACGCGAAGGCCGACTGTGCGATTATTTATACCCCATGTTGCCGCGATTGGCGCGTAAGAATTGCCAACAAAGCGGCGATACGAATTAGCATTTGGTGCAAAAATTGCCATTAATGATGGCATTGTTTGTTGCATACCCGCAATGGCGTGTTTCATCATTTTATCGCCATTTTCGCTCCCTTGGGCAAAAATATTATTGCCATCCTTATCCAAAACCGAAACATGAAGATGTTGACCATTACCTGCAAGGCCTTGGAAAGGTTTTGCCATAAAGCAAGCTTCAAGGCCATGTTTAACCGCAACCCCTTTTACAAGGCGCTTATACATCATTGCTTCGTCTGCAACGCGCAATGCATCGGCGCGGTGGTCAAGGCCAATTTCCAATTGCCCAGGGGCAAATTCGGAAATTGCGGCCTCAATTGGTAAGCCTTGAAGTTGTGCGCAATTATATAAATCACGTAAAAAATCCATGTGATCATCAAGTTCGCGCAAGCCATAAACTTCATTGCCAATTGGCGTGTGGCCCGAAGTCGGCGATGCAGGAAGGTGCGGACGCTCGCCAAATTTGCGTGCACCGCATAGATAAAATTCCAATTCGCACGCAACATCAGGCGTAAGGCCGATTTCGGTAAATTTATCCAAAACATTTTGTAAAATCATTCGTGGGTCAAGGTCATTTTGCTGACCGTCAAGTTCATAAAGTGAAACAATACATTGCGCCACATCATTCCCAAGCCAAGGGGCACGAACCAAAGTATTTGACGCAGGTTTTGCCAATCTATCGGCATCACCATCTTCCCAAACAAGGCCAGTATCTTCGCAATCTGCGCCCATTGTATCAACAACAGTAATTGAACCCGGTAAATAGCGACCATGCCCATAAACACCCAATAATTCATGTGGGCGAATTCTTTTGCCGCGCGGCACATCGGTTATTGGTGTATAAATCACATCAATAAAGGCAATATCGGGATTATCCGCCAAAAATTTTGCCGCATCATCCTTATCCGCAATATCCGCTGTGTAACCTTTGTTTGTCAAAATATTTTCCTATACTTTTAATAATAGGTGTTCGCGTTCCCATGCTGAAACCACACCTTCAAAATTATCTAATTCACTTTCTTTGATTGCCGCAAAAATCTGGCAAAAATCTTCGCCAAGAATTTCGCGCACTGAGCCGCAATCTTTAAATCTTTCTAATGCCTCATCCAAAGTTCGTGGCAATGAACGCGGCAATCTATATGCAGAACCCAAAAGCGGTGCTGTTGGCTCTAATTCTTGCATAATACCAACATAGCCACAGGCAAGTGATGCCGCAATTGCCAAATATGGATTGCAATCAGCCCCCGGAAGGCGGTTTTCAACCCTGCGATTTTGACCATCAGATAAAGGAACACGTAAACCGCAAGAGCGATTGTCACGACCCCATTGCACATTAATTGGTGCATCAAATTGCGGACGCATACGGCGGAAAGAGTTTACATTTGGCGCAAATAACGGCGCACAATCAGGAAGATATTTTTGCAAACCCGCAATAAAACTTCTAAACATTGGACTGTCTTGCCCGTTTGTATGGGCAAAAAGATTTTGCCCAGTTTCTTTTGATTGCAATGATTGGTGAATATGCATTGCAGAACCCGGTTGATTATCCATTGGTTTTGCCATGAATGTTCCATAAACCCCATTTGCAAGGGCAACTTGGCGGAATATTCGTTTAAATACCAAAACCTGATCTGCCAATAACATTGGATCGCCGTGATTAAAGTTTACCTCTAATTGTGCGGCACCTGCCTCGTGGATCATTGTGTCGATGTCTATTTCGGCGATTTCGCAATATTCGTAAACTTGCTCAATTAAATCCTCATGCTCGTTGAGGGCTTCAAGGCCATAGGGCTGCGATACTTTTTCGGCGCGCCCTGAACGACCAATTGGGGTTTCAAGTGGTAAATCGGGGTCAATATTTTTTGCGGTCAAAAAGAATTCAAGTTCGGGGGCAATTATAGGTTCCCACCCATGCCCTTCATAAAGCTCTAAAATACGGCGCAACACACGCCTAGGCGCAATATCAATTGGCGAGCCATTATTGCTAAAGGCATCGGTCATAACAAAGGCGGTTGGGGTGCGATAACCTGGGGCAACACGAATAGAACCCGCATCTGGTAATAATACGCAATCAGGGTCTTGAATGCCTTCATCACCATCATTGGGAATTTCGGGATAATCACCCGTCATGGTAACGGTAAGAATGGATGAGGCAATTCGTAAAGTTCGCCCCTTAACCCCCTGTAAAAAGCGCGATGCAGGAACAACTTTACCACGAATAATACCATTCATATCGGGCAAAAGAAGCTCAATCTCGGTTACGCCCTTTTCCTTTATCCAAGTTTCAAGGTGCTTATAGTCTGCTGTGTGGACGAATTGCGACATTATTCACCTTCAGTTTTTAAAATTGATATTATTATATCTTGCACAGCTTTCGAATATTGCAAGATATTTTCTTTAGTTAAGTCTGGCCCCGCCAAAATCATATTATGAAATGGGGTTACCAAGAAACCACGATTTATAAGGCCAAGATGCAATGCTTCTTCTAGTTCATAATCAAAGATAGCACGCATTTCATCGGCATTTTTTGGAATTTGTTTTGAAAATATAATCTCAAGACGCGCGCCAATTCGAATAATTGACCAATTAAGATTAAGCGAATTTATTATTTTCAACAATTCACTTTCAAGCGCCTTTGCACCTTCAATCATTTTTTCATAGGTTTGCGGTGTTAAAAGTGTTTCGATTGATGATTTAAGGGCGCTTAATTGTAATAATGAACCGCCCAATGTCGTTCCAATACCCGAATGACCGGATGGTAAATTGGCGCGCCTGATTTCCAATGCATCCTTGATTTCATCACTAAAGCCCCAAATTGCACACGGAACACCACCTGCAACAGCCTTACCAGCGACAAACAGGTCGGGTTTTAAATTATAAACTTTTGAATATCCACCAAAGCCAGTTGA
>CAZKYS010000180.1:0-3945 GCA_964557085.1 uncultured Caulobacteraceae bacterium | reverse complement strand
GATGGTGTTACTTTAGATGAAATCAAGGCAAAAACAGAGGCTGAATTCGAAGTTGCGCTTTAATTGTTGGCGTAAATACCAATTCAAAAACTACCAACGTTTTTTATATGAGAATGTCGATAGTTTTAGTTTTAAATATATGTAATTACAAACACTTATTGTGTAATAATAATTTAATTAAAATCTATATTTAGGCTTGACAAAAAATTAACGAGTGGCAGGTTGGGTAAAATGACACATTGTAATGCCTGATTTATTCGCATTAAAAATCATTTCTAAATTAGCCTTTAAGTAGATATTGGGGGAAAATATGATATCTAATGGACTTAAAAACCGTGCACACCTTGCAGCTTCAGTAAGCATGGGTGTTATGGCACTATTTGCCTATAGTACGAATGCATTCGCGCAAGATGCAAAAAAAGCAAATACTGAAACTGTAATCATTACGGGGTCACGCCTTCAAGGTAAAATTGAACGCGCTGTTTCACCTGTTGCAGTTATTGATAAAGACAAATTACTTGAAAATGCGGTTGTTGATATTGATGACCAATTGAAAAAAGAAAATCAATTTGCCGCATCAATCGGCTCAACTTCAACGCCAGGCATTACTGATGCGCAAGGTGCATCTACACTTGATATGCGTGGTATGGGACAAAACAGAACTTTGGTTTTGATTAACGGAACACGTGCAACACCATTTGGTTTCCGTAATTCCGTAGACGTTAACACTATTCCTTCAACTCTTATTAAGCGCATCGAATATCTAACAGGTGGTGCTTCTGCAGTCTATGGTGCAGATGCCGTTGCAGGAGTGGCAAACTTCATTCTTGAAGATAAATATAATGGTATTGAAGTAACTGCATCTGGTGGCATGGCCGAAGAAGGTGATGCGACACAATATGCCGTTGGTTTAACTGCTGGTAAAAATTTCAATGAAGGCCGTGGCAATTTAACTGCTTATGTTGGTTATGCTGAACGTGGTCGCTTGTTGCGTATAGACCGTGATTGGGCCGCAACTGAATATGTTGATAATACTGCAACTGGTAAAATCGACTTAGTCAGAGGTACAACCACGTCACGTGGTGGTAACTTTACGCGTTTATGTACAGTTGGAAATACTGCAATTGCTTGTCCAGCTGCTTCAAACATACCATTTGATTTAACATCTGTTGGTGGAAGTTTAAAAAATGGCTCTTTCAACTTTAATAATAATGGTCAACTTGTTCCTTCTGCATTCACCGACTCTCAAACTTCTTTTGAATCGTTCATAAACCCGCAAGATAGAACTAATGGCGCATTATTCTTTACTTATGATATGAGTGATAAACTTAAGTTTTGGTCGCGAGCTACAATTTCTAAAATAAATAACACTGGTAGCTATACATTTTCGAACCCTGCAGGAACTGCTGGTTCGCCAATCCTTATAAGAAAAGATAATCCGTATATCACTGCTCAATTAGCACAAGTTTTTGCAAATGCATATGACCGTAATTTTGCAAACACAGGACCTGGAACTGATGCGTTTCGCGCATCGCCAAACCGTTCTTTTGTAGAGTTTGGTCCACGTACTGACGAAAACGAACGTACATCTTATCAATTTGCCGTCGGATTGAAAGGTGAAATTACCGACCATTTACGTTGGGATTTTAGCATTGTTTCTGGTCACTCAGATGAAGACACATTGCGTTACGGCGAAGGGTCGCCTTTACGCCTTGCACAGGCTGCTAATGCGCGCCTTGTAAATGGTGTAGCTCAATGTACTGATACTTCTAATGGATGCGTTCCTATAAATCTTTTTGGTCCAAATAGCATTACGAAAGAAGCCGCTGCATGGATTATGGGTACGCCATTGGCTTATGGTCGTAATCGTGACCAAAATGTCGTTTCAACTAACTTCTACGGTGATACTGAAGAATTCTTTAAGTTTAAAGGCGGCCCTGTTCAATGGTCACTTGGTTTTGAATATCGCTATGAATATGGCGATATGTATTGGGATCCAAGAATTCTTGCAGGCGATTATTTTGGTAGCACAAAACGTCAAAATGGGTTTGCAAAATTTGACCTTGGCGAAATTTACACCGAAATGCGTGCACCTGTGCTTTCTGATTTGCCATTCATTAAACGTTTGGATATTGAGGGCGCATACCGTATTTCTCAACACTCACAAGCGGGAACATATAATAATTCAAAAATTGGCTTTAATTGGCAAGTTGATGACAATATTCGTTTCAGAGGTTCAAAACAAACAGTATTCCGCGCACCTAATATCGGTGAATTGTGGGGTGAAGTTGGTGCAAGCCCACTTGCAAATACTGGTGTAGTTGATAGATGTAAAGATGTGACATTATATGGCGCTGATGCTGCTACTTGTGCCGCAACTGGTGCGCCAGGCTCACCATACACACAAAATATTGTTAATGGTACAACACCATTTGGTGGCGACCCAAATATGAAACCTGAAACAGGTGATACTTATACTTTAGGTTTTGTTGCAACTCCTAAATTTTTACCAGGGTTCACTTTCATAGCAGATTATTGGAACATCAAACTTGAGGATGCAATTGGCGGTCTTACTGCGCAAGCGACAGTTGATTTATGCTATATTGTAACTAAAGATGCAAATTCTACTTATTGTCAGCGCGTGAAACGTGCATCAAATGGCCAAATTTCAGCTGTTAGCTTGGTTGATATTAACGTATCAAACTTTGAGACTTCTGGCGTTGATTTCTCTGCGCATTATAGCATGAAGACACCTTCTTTCATGCCAGGGCAGAAACTGAATTTTGCTTTGACTGGTGGTTGGCTTGAAAACTTTGTTAAGCAAGCAACTCCGCTTGAAGCAAAAGTGAATTGCGTTGGCTATTTTGGTGTCGCAGGCTCATGCTCTGATTCTGGTGTAGGTAGCCGTCCGATGCCTAAATGGCGCGGTAGCTTCTCTACTTCTTGGGTTGTAAATGATTTTACTTTCCGTGGAACATGGCGTTACTTTGGCGAAGTTGATGAAGGTCGCTCTGCAACTGGAGCTTTAACATCTAACTTTATCAAACATATTGATGCGCAAAATTATTTTGATCTTGGTGCAACATGGCGCATTAATCCTAAATTGCGCGCATCTCTAAGCGTTACTAATGTTGGTGATGTTGAACCACCATTGTTGGGAAGTGCACAATTCGATGCCAATACAATTCCATCAGTTTATGATGTTGTTGGAAGACGCTATGGTTTAAGTTTGGTTTGGAAATATTAAAAATATTTTCCTTTAATAAAAGAACGGCGCTCGATTGGGCGCCGTTTTTTTGTCGCCTATTTTTATAACATTTTTGTAACATTTTTTAACAATACACCTTCTATCACACGCATTAATGGAAAGTAGGCTTGACAAAAAACATATGAATGTCACTTTAAAAAGCTGTCTTTAATTAATTTTTTGCAAGCAAATTTTTGCTCAAAAAATCAATTTAAGGCCATTTTGGGGGATATAATGGTAGCAAAATTAAATAAAAATCGTACATTATTGTCATCATCAGTAAGCATGGGCGTAATTGCGCTTTTTGCAATTAGTGGCAATGCATTTGCGCAAGAAACAAAAACCAAAGCTAATGAAACTATTGTCGTAACAGGTTCAAGCATAAAACGTAAAGTATTAGATAGCGCATTGCCGTTACAGATAATTACTCAAGAAGAATTAAAGCGTGAAGGCATTTCAAGCGCTGAACAAATGACAATGCTTTTGACTGCAAACGGAACCGGAACCGATAATTTGGCATCACAAACTGATGTGTCAGCATCAGGTACTCCAAGCCGTGGTTTTAACGGTGCTTCAACCGCTAATTTACGCGGACAAGGTTCAAACGCAACACTGATTCTATTAAATGGACGCCGTATCGCATCACATGGTTTAAAAGGTTTTGCGGTTGATTTAAATCAAATTCCAATGTCTGCCAT
>CAZKYS010000179.1:0-3954 GCA_964557085.1 uncultured Caulobacteraceae bacterium | reverse complement strand
AAGCCCCTGGCAAATTCATTAATGGCGCTTTGTCCATATCTTGTTCAAAAAAAGTCTTTGGATTTTTGGCAATTTCATCATCAATATTCACATCTCGATAACGCAGGGCATTATCACCCGCCTTTGTGCCATGAAAGCCAATTTGCCCAACCCGATAAGGATCAATCGAATAATGCCAAGACCCTGATAAATCTTGGGTTTTACGCCCATCAATATTATTAAAATAGATAATATTATTCACATCTTGCGCAAAACATGGCGAACAAATCAAAGATAAAAGCAAAAATAACCGCAACATCCCCCCAAACTACCCACCTTTAAAATTTAAACAAGCAAAAAGGCCCGAATTTTTCGGGCCTTTTTTAAAATATCATGTCAATAATTTATAAAAACCACGCTTTTTATAAATTATTGTCCGCTTGAACTAAAATCCTGAGTGAACATTGCGAAGCAATGTGAGGGTGGGATTTACTCTCCTCCCGCACTCACCGCAACCATTGCCGCGCGTAAAACGCGCCCTTGAAGGGTGAAGCCTGGCTGGAATACTTCGGCAATATTGCCAGCGGCGATTGCAGATGGGATTTGTGCAACCGCTTGGTGAAGGTTTGGATCAAATTTTTCACCTTGGACGCCAATTTTTTTAACGCCATGCGCTTCAAAGGCTTTGAACAATTCTTTTTCCGTAAGTTCAATGCCTTCAACAAAAGCTTTGAAACCTTCATCGGCGCGTTGGTCATCGGTAATTGTTCCAAGGGCGCGGCCCAAAGTGTCGGCGATTGGTAATAAATCGCGCGCAAACTTATCAATTGCATAAAGACGGGCATCTTGCTTTTCACGCTCTGCACGGCGGCGTGTATTTTCAGCATCAGCCATAGCACGCAATGCATGATCTTTTAGGCTTTCAACTTCTGCCAAAGCTGCTGCCAATTGTTGCTCCAAAGAAGGTTCAATATTTACTTCTTGGTTTTCATCATTTGCAACTTCTTGCTCAAGTTCGATTTCTTGTTCAATTTTATTTTCTTCGTCAGACATTTTTTATCCTAAGTAATATAGTTTCACGCAAATAGATTATGGGAATTGAAAAATCACCCCCTATTTGGTGATTAATTGCCGTTTCTCAACCATCTTTGTCAGTATTTTTGCGGTATAATCCACAATTGGTATCACACGTGCATAATTAATGCGGGTTGGGCCAATAACGCCAAGCGCGCCAATAACCCGATTTTGCCCATCCATATAAGGCGCGGCAATTAATGCGGAACCTGATAAAGCGAATAATGGGTTTTCAGAACCGATAAACAATTTTACCGCCTCCCCCGCTTTGGCGGCGTCTAAAACTTGTATAAGGTCGCGTTTTTTTTCTAATTCATCAAATAATACTCGAACCCGTTCTAAATCAATTCGCAAATCCGTATCATTAAGAAGGTTTGCCCGCCCCCTTACAATTAGTTTGCGTTCAAGAATTGATTTTCCACCCGACCATTGGGCAAGGCCATCTTCGATAAGGCGCGCGGCAATATTATCAATTTCGCGCTCATCAGATTTTAATTGCACCATTAATTGGTTCAAACTGTCAGATAATGTGCGACCGCGCAAATGATGATTAATATAATTTGTGCTTTCTTGAAGTTGCGATGCAGTTATTCCAATCGGTGAATTGATAAATCTATTTTCAACCCGACCATCTTGAAAAACCAAAACCACCAAAATTTGACCAACGCCAATATTTACAAATTCCACATGCGAAACCGTGGATTCTGCCGCAGGGGTTGTTACAAGCCCTGCCCCACCTGCAATACCTGAAAGAAAACTTGAAGCCTCCGATAGGGCTTGTGATATGTCGCCATCGGCGCTTTCAATACGCCTATCGATGATTTCTTTATCTTCTTGGGCGATTTGTGAAACTTCTAAAAGGCCGTCGACAAAAAGCCTTAAACCTTGATGGGTTGGCGCACGACCAGCAGAAATATGGGCAGAATCAAGCAAGCCCATATGCGCCAAATCACTCATAGTGTTGCGGATAGTTGCAGGGGATAATTTCAAACCCTGCATTGATAAAGTGCGCGAACCAACAGGTTCGCCGGTCTCAATATAAGCTTCAACAATGCGTGAAAAAATATCACGCGCGCGAAAATCTAAATCATTTAAAATATTAGCGTTTGAGACAGTTTTCATTATCTTCAGAATAGCAATTTTTCACAGCTTTATCAATTATACACATTACAACCTATGGAAAATAAGATGTTTGTGTTATAAAGGCGCGATTTTCCAAGAAAGGTCAATACTCTGTCAGTCGTAGAAGAAAAACCAAAACGTGCCCCGCGCAAAAAAAAGCCTGTTATTAATGGTTCAAAAGAATTAAGCGCAAAATTACGTGATATTATATTAAAATCACTTGATGAAGATCAGGCCGATGATATTTTGGCAATAGATTTAGAAGGCAAAAGTTCAATTGCCGATTTTATGGTTATTGCATCAGGCCGTAATGCGCGCCATGTTGTTGCAATTGCCGATCATATTTTATCAAAATTAAAAGATGAAGGTCTTGGCAAAATTAAGGTTGAAGGCATAACCAATGGTGATTGGGTCTTGCTTGATGCAGGTGATATTATAATCCATCTTTTCAAACCTGAAGTGCGCGAATTCTATGCTTTAGAGCGTATTTGGCTTGGCGAAAGCAAACATTTAGTTTCTAATTAGTGTCTAATTAAAAATGAAGATTACGCTTGCCGCAATTGGCAAATTTCGAAATTCAGAACCTGAACAAGCTTTGGCGCTTGATTATATAAAACGCGCCGAAGTTTCGGGAAGGCCATTGGGAATTAATAGTGTAAAACTTCAAGAATATGAAATCAAAGCCAAAGATAATGTAAAGGTTCGTGAATCAAACCTTTTGCGCGAAAACATTGGTAATGATTGTTTTTTAATTGTCCTTGATGAACGTGGTCAAAATATTTCATCGCGCCAACTGGCGGGAATATTTGAAAAACAAATGCAAAATGGCACAAAAGAAATAATATTTGCCATTGGCGGCGCCGATGGTCATGATGAAGATATGCGAAAAAAAGGTGATTTATTGCTTTCTTTCTCAAAATTAACTTGGCCTCATAAACTGTGTCGTATTATGGCATCTGAACAGATTTATCGGGCAGTATCAATTATGGCAAATTCGCCGTATCATCGGGATTAATATGGGATTATTTGGCAATATAAAATTGCAAAGATATAAAGCGTTTCCCGAAAAGTGTGAAGCGGTTTTCGGACAAGAAACGCGGCCAACAAAGAAGGATAGAGCCTTGCTCCGATGCAATCGGAGCGCAAAAGGCTCTAGGCGAAAATTTATTAGCGCATTTTTGCTTTTGCCAATTTTATCAATTAATATTTTTCCCTTTGGTTCAATTTATGCGCAAAATTCAAACCAAGAAGAATTAAAGCGCCTTGAAAAAGAACAACAGACCCATGAAAACCGCGTTCAAAGCCTTGATAAACAGGCAAATAACGCACAAAATGAAATTAATGCCTTAAACCAAAAACTTATTGAAGCCGGCAATAAACAGCGCGAGGCCGAACTTATTGCCGAACAATCTGAAAAAAAACTTATTGACCTTCGAAATATTGAACGCGCGGCATCATTACAATTTGAAACCCGTAAAGATGCCCTTGAAGAAGTGATTGTTGCGCTTATTGCGGTTGAAAAAGATCGCCCCCCTGCCCTTGCAATTTCCCCTGATAATGCGACGGAGGCGGCAAGGGTGGCAATTTTAATGGGGCTTATTGCGCCGCAATTAAATGCAAAAGCGGCAATGATTTCACAAGAAATTGGCAAAGTGCGCCAAGTGCGCCAAGATTTATTAATGGGTAATGCCAATTATAAGCAAGCCACTGAAAATCTTGAAAATGCGCGTAAAACCACCGCCATTTTAATTGCACAGCGCCGCGAATTAATTGCAAAAC
>CAZKYS010000178.1:0-3957 GCA_964557085.1 uncultured Caulobacteraceae bacterium | reverse complement strand
CTTTGGCCTTTACCATTGCCATTGCTTCATCTTCGAATTTTTTATAGCGCGTATCGGCCTGTAACTTTGCCAAAGATCTATCATTTTGCCCCTTAACCCAATTAAGTGCCTTTTCGCCCTCAACTTCTTCAAGCCATAAATATTTATCTTCTTGGTTTTGCGCCTGCTGCACCTTGGTATCTACTTTCTCAATTGATGTGTTTTTATTATCCTGAACGCTCGCACAGGCGGCAATTTGGGCCAATGCAAATGTGACAATTCCAAATCTAAATAATTGTTTCATTATTTATGCCTTTTCATCTTCTAAAAGTGGTTTACCATTTTCATCGGTCATATATTTTGAAAGCGCCATGATATTAATTATCCAAAATGCCAAATTAATGGCCACATCGCCCCACATATTATATAAAACCCAAGTTTTTTCACTAAATAAACGCCACATAATTTCATTCAAAATCGCAAGGCAAATATTAAGAATACCCGCGCGCAATGCCAATGTTCGCCAATGAACATCATCCATATGAATTGCTGAATCAAATAGTGTTTTTAACAAATTATTGCGAACAATAACCGAATAAATTAAAATCAAACCCATCAAACTATAAATTAGTGTTGGGCGCATTTTGATAAAAATATCATTTTTAAGCCAAAGCCCAAGACCCGACATTATCAAAATCATCACAAAGGTAAACATTGCAATTGGCGAAATTTTACGGGTTTTCACCCATGAAAAAATGAACGTCAAAACCGAAACCGGAAGGAAAAACAAAGTTGCAATTAAAATTGGCTTTGGTTCGTGAGTTATCGGGTCGGCGGGAAATAATTTTGGCGCAAGGAAATAGCCAATAAAAAACGCAAGCGCAGGCCCCAAATCAGAGATAATGCGCACAGTATCGAAACCGCTTTTGGTTTCATTTTTATTTTCAATATTCATTTTTACAATCTAACAATCAAAGGAAGATATGCAAGCACACAATCACATAATTTGAGGCAGAAGATATTAACTAATTTGAAAATTTTTTACATAAAGCATATAATGGGTGAGAATACTGTATGTTATTGGATATAAGATGAAATTTTCAAAACGTGAAATCATGCTCGCAATGGGGGCTTTGGGGCTTAATACAGCCTGTGGCAAAGACCCCGCGCACGTATTATTCGGAACTTATTTACCGCATTCAATTTGGCAAACTATTGATGGAAAGACTATTGATATTGCCAATTTAAAAAAGCCATTAATTCTTCATTTTTTTGGCCTTTGGTGCAGTAGCTGTATTGTTGATATGGATAATTGGCATGCTGCATTGGAAAAATTAAACAAGATTTCCGACATTGAAGTTATTAGTATTCATTCAGGAAGTGTTCCCGAACGTTTTGGAACTTTAAAAAAATATTATGACGGCCTTGATCCATCATTGAAAACCCTTCTTGTTGATGATGCCGATGAGAAAATTGCAAAATCAATGCAAATACCAGGTTACCCATCAACTTTACATATTGATAGTGGCGGGCGCATTATTGAACACTCATGGTCACTTGGCTCGCCGCGCGGCGTAAAAAGCTTCCTTATGAAAACCGATCAAATTTTCGGATTAGAAAAAAAATAATTTCATGATGTTTTTTGCGGTTTTATCCCTTATAAAACCTAGTATATTAAGTGCATGAATATTCTTAAAATCCCAAAAGCATCCGAATTAATTGCGCAAAATTTGCGCGATAAAATAATTTCCGGTGAATTAAAAAAAGGTGGCTTTTTGCCACCTGAATCCCAATTAATGCAAGATTATGGCATTTCGCGCCCAACATTACGCGAAGCATTGCGGATTTTGGAAAATGAAGAATTAATCGAAATCACGCGCGGCTCTCGAAGTGGCGCAAAAATCGCTAGCCTTTCGGGTAAAAATCTTACGCGTCATTTGGGGCGTTATTTGCAATTTAATAAAACCAATATACTTGATTTATATGAGGCGCGCCTTGCGTTTGAACCTTTTGCCTTGGAAATATTTTGCAAAAATAAAGAAGCTAGCAAAATCAAACATTTTCGCCAACTTGCCGAAGGTTTGCGCAAATTAGTTGAACAAGAAAAGTTTGACGAATTCCCTTCTATGATGGCAAATTTCCATGCGGAGATTGTTGCCTGTGCCAAGAATAAAACCCTTTGCATTATGTATCGTGCTTTATTGGATTTGGTGGTTGCGCATCAAAAAGATTTCCAACATCGTTTCAATCAATCCAAAGAGACATTGCGTAAAAGATTTGGCGCAGGTTATCGTTCATGCGTTAAACTTATAAATTTAATCGAAGATGGCAAACATGATGATGCAATCGAACATTGGGTCATCCACATAAATAATGTTGCCCAAGGTTGGACAATTCGTGATGAAAATTCGCGTGTGATTGATGGTAATATTTAATGAAAAAAACTACCAATTATAATCATGGCGATGATAATAAAAACTTGCGCAAAATCCTTGGGCAATTTGCAACGGGTGTTGCGATTGTAACCACTTTTAGCCAAGATAATAGACCATGCGGAATAACAATTAATTCCCTTACTTCTGTTTCATTAGAGCCGCCTTTATTGCTTTTTTGTTTGTCAAAATTCTCTGGCACTATGACTGCGTTTCAAACTAATGCAAATTTTGCAATCAATATTCTTGATGGCGAACAAAAGGCAATTTCCAAAGATTTTGCCCGCCAAAATTTTGATAAATTTGCTAATATAAAATGGGAAACTGGTGAACATGAATGCCCAATTTTACCTGATAATATTGCAACAATTGAATGCAAAAAAACCAATGAATTTGATGGCGGCGATCATATAATTATTTTGGGCGAAATATTGAAAGCAAGCGGACATGAAAGCCATGACCCGCTTATTTATCATGGCGGCGAATATAAAAAAATTCATATTTAATATTGAAACTAATCACCAATAAGGCCATAAATTTCGTATGAATATTTTTGAAAAACCAATTCTTTATATCGGGCCGCGCAATTATTCTTCATGGTCAATGCGCCCATGGCTTGCGATGTTTTGGTCGGGTCTTGATTTTGATGAAAAATTAATTGACCTTGACCAAGAAGGCTATGGCAAACGCCAAATAAAAGACGTTCTTGCTGTGTCACCAACTGGCACTGTTCCTGCGCTTAAACATGGCGATTTGCAGGTTTGGGATAGTTTGGCAATTTGCGAATATATTGAGGAAATCTGCCCCAAAGAATTATGGCCGATTGATGCCAATGAGCGCGCAATTGCACGCGCCCTTACGTGCGAAATGCATTCGGGTTTTTCAAATATGCGCAATGATTTTACCCATAATATTCGCCGCATAATTCCAACCCCACCAATTTCAGACGATGCAAAAATTGAAATTGCGCGCCTTGATTATATTTTTGCAAGCCAATTTGAAAAATATAATGGCCCATTTTTATTTGGCGAAAAGCCATGCATTGCCGATGCGTTTTACACGCCAATGGCAGTGCGCTGCCGAACTTATTCATTGCCATTAAGTGGGAATGCGGCAAAAATGCGTGATAATTTACTATCATCTGATGGGTTTTTAAAATGGGCCGAACTTGCACAAAAAGAATGGCAACCCTTTAAATCCGCCCCACATGATAGCGTATATGAATAATTAAAACTAAGGTAAAGTGAAAAAATGGCAAAAGCACAGATAAAATCAAAAGATGAAAATGTAATTTATGTAACCGAACACCGCGTTGCCTGTGATGGCGGCGGCGGCGCTGGCGGTCATCCAATAACTTATTATGAACTTGGCCAAGATGGCCACGCAGAATGTAATTATTGCGGTCAAAAATTTGCGTTGAAACACTAAAGCAAGAAACCCTATGCAAGATTTGTTGATTAGACTTAATCAGCAAGCAAGCTATTTTGCCGAAAAATTGCGATGCCTTATCGCAAGGAAATAGGCAGGAAATGAAAAAAATTGGTTT
>CAZKYS010000177.1:0-3989 GCA_964557085.1 uncultured Caulobacteraceae bacterium | reverse complement strand
ATGAGCTGCCACAATTATTCAATGTATTAATGGGCGATATGTCATTAGTTGGCCCACGTCCACATGCTATTGGCATGAAAACTGGCGATACTGAAAGTGAGAAATTGGTTTCTGATTATGCGCATCGCCACCGTATTAAACCTGGCATAACTGGCTGGGCGGCAATACATGGTTCACGCGGGCCAGTGCATACACCAGAAGAAGTTGCCGAACGCGTTCGCCTTGACACAGAATATATAGATAATTCAAGCTTTTGGATGGATATATATATAATGGTAATGACAATACCTTCGCTTTTGGGTGATAAGGCTACGATAAGGTAATGTTATTTAAGCATTTATTGGCATATTTACTTCCAAACCTTGCACAAGTAATTGCAAGCTTTGGAACGGTTTTTATCCTTACGCGATATTTATCGAATGAGGATTATGGTCTTTTCAATGATGTTTTCATTAAAATGACCATCTTCCACTATATATTCTTCACATGGGCGGAGGCGGCTGCGGGACGTTTTTTTGCAAATGCACGCGAAGAAAATAATGTTGCCAATCATTTTAAAACCATTTTTGTTGCTTATTTTGTAAACTGCTTTTTATTCACATTGGTCGTTATTGGCTATTTACTGATTTCGCCATCTGATGAAATTACGCGTAGCGCACTTGCCGCCGCTTTTGCTGGTTCGATTATTCGTTCATTATTGAAAATTGCCTTTGAAACCCGCCGAATGAATTTACAGGCGATGCGCTATGCGATTGTTGATGGGTTTCACATTATTTTTGGTTTTATTTTAACTGCAATTTCTGTGGTCTTTTTAGGCTTCAAACAAGATGGCCCATTCATTGCAACCCTTATTGCGGGTATGTGCGCGCTTGGGCTTGAATTGCCTGATTTAATTAAATCTGCAAACGGCGGTAAGTTTGATAAAAAGCTTGCTATTTCTTATATAAAATTTGGCTATCCGATTTCTTTGAATTTGATTGCCGCAGCCATTTTATATACTGGCGATAGATTAATCATGGGCCCACTTTTGGGTCATGCACAAGTTGGTATTTATTCTGCAGGCTATCAAGTAGCGGCGCGAATAATGGACACGTTTTTCCTTTATGTTTCATCAGCAACTTTCCCATTATTGGTAAATGCGTTCGAAAGTAAGGATAAAGAATGGTTTGAAAATACCGCAAAGCACAATTTCGCCCTAAGGGTTGGGCTTGGTGCACCAATAGCAATTGGAATTGCATTAGTTGCGCATCCATTATGTGAAATCCTTATTGGCCCAAGCATGCGTGAAGAAGCGGCAAAAATCGCGCCCTATATCGCAATTGCAAGCCTTATATTGGGTATAAGCGATTATTTCGCCGACGCCTTCATGTTATCAAAGCATGTGTTTGAGCGCACGATTTTAATGCTTTTCCCCGTTATTTTGAACATCGCACTTAATTTTATTTTATTGCCAAAAATGGGAATAAATGGGGCGATTGTGGCAACTATTGTTGCTTATATTGTTTCACTAACACTTATGTATTGGCGCGGGTCAAAACGTGTTAAATTACCGGTTCCGTTTGATGAAATAGGCAAAATATTAGTTTCACTTATTGCAATGTCTATCGGCGTTTTATTAGTTCCGAATTGGGGCGCATTTGCTGAATTTATTGCAAAGGCAATTGTAGGTGCATCAATTTATGGTGCAATGGCTTATTGGTTAAATTTTGCCAATGCGCGTGAAATGGCAAATAACATTATTCATAAATTAAGGAGGGCGTAATGGAAAAAGCAAACATATACACAAATTCACATTTTCCATGTAAAGCGCCAATTAAATTATCAATTGTAACGCCAATCTATAAAAATGATCCAAGTCCGTTACTTGCGAAAATCACTGAAGAGATAAATAATTCGAAATTTGAAAAAAATATTGAATTAATCTGTGTTGATGATGGTTCAAATTCACCGCAATTAATTGAAAATATTAAATCGCATTTGGATAAAATATCAATCGCGGCAAAACTTGTAGCTTTTGTTGAAAATCAAGGCCGTTCGGCAGCGCGTAATGCTTTGATTGAAAACTCTAATGGTGCTTTCCTTTTGTTTTTAGATAGTGATATGCTACCTGATTGCCCAAATTTCATCGCTAAATGGCTTGATTTCATTGACAATAGTGAGCCGACAATTGCCTATGGTGGTTTTTCTACGGCGCAAATAGAGGATAATAAGGACCTTGCACTTGCCAAAGAATTGGCGGGGCATACTGATTGCCTTTCTGCGATGGAACGTAATGAACGTGGCCCACTTGCTGTTGCCACCTCAAACCTATTGGTGCGCCGTGATATTGTGCAGTCTGTGCCATTTGATTGTGGGTTTAAAGGCTGGGGCTGGGAAGATGTTGATTGGGCATTACGCGCCCATCAGGCTAAATTTGCCATCGTCCATTTTGAAAATTCAGCCACACATTTGGGTTTGGATGTCCCCGAAGTCTTATTGGATAAACTTGCACAAGCGGGACCAAATTTTCGCCATATCGCCATGCGTCATCCCCAAATGCTTAAACTTCAAAGCACAAAGGCGGCAAGGTTGATTGCAAAATTACCATTTTTTGTTTCATTTGCCCCTACCCTTAAATATTTGATTTTGCAAACTAATTTGCCAATAAAATTAAAAGCTAATTTGGCACGTTTATGGCGCGCTACACATGCAGCAAAATCAATTTTGCAAAAAAATTAATTTTTTCGGCTTGGGATTAGGCCGATAATGATTGACGCAAATAAAAATATTAAAATTGCCCAATTATATCCAATTGATGGGAAATTTGCCAAAACTAATGCAAGAAATCCAAATATAGCAATTACAATTGATGGCTTATTCTTGGCGCTTAAAATCGCAACCAATGCGGCAAAGAATACAAAAAACACGCCAAGCAAAATCCCAATAAGCCCAAGCCCATCAATTAAATAGGTTTGAATATTCCCCTGCCCCAAACCATATCCATTACCGATTAATGATTTAAGTGAAAAATCGCCAAGAATTTGTGCAACATATTCAAAACCTTGCTGACCAAAACCTAATACTAAAAAAGTTGCCAATAAAACCAATACGCCAATGGAGCCTGAGATTGATATTATTTCACCATTATTAAGCCTTGAAAAAAAGATTACGCAATAAGCGCCCGCAATTGCAATTAATGCACTTATTCCCATTATATCTTGGTTTAAAAGGGCAATTGCGCCGCAAAATAACACTATTGGTGCGTAAAAAAGCGCGTATTTGGTATTTGACGACATCGCCCAAAAGGCACATACCAAACAATAAGAAATTTCAAAATTTCTTGGCGTAAGCATTTGTGCAATTGAAAATTTGCTTATAGACAAAAGCATTTGGGCAATAAGCAAACTAAATGAAGAAATAAGCGCAATATTCGCTAATTTACTTTCGCCAAAGCGCAAGCCAAGCGCGGTTGCAAAGCTTATTATAAGGCCAAGATATATTGTTGATTTTATAGTTTGCGCTTTATCCATTGACCAAAAAATCGACAAAGCCGCCGCGCCAATCATAATGAAAAGGAAAGCAAAACGATGAATAATCCTTGCCATTAATTCCCATTTAACGGCAATTCCGACAAAGCCCAAACTTAAAATTGCCGCCTGTAACAAATCAAAAGTATTTGGATTTGACAATATTCTTGATGATGGAAGGAATAAATGTGCTATTTCCCAAAATCTTGGGCTAAAAAAATATATGATTAAAACGCTAAATAATATATCAAGTGAATTAAGGCCAAATGCACCTTTATTATAAGAAGTTGCAATCCTTGCACCTCCATATAAATTATTTGCAGATTTTACATTTTGACGCATTAATATTCATTCCGTGAAATATATAAATACTTGTTGGCGTGGTTCGCCCAAGATTTCAATATTGATAACGCAATAATATTATTTTCAAACAACGCCAACGGAATGCGAATTATTGACCATGATTGCACCAAGGCAATTGCC
>CAZKYS010000176.1:0-4001 GCA_964557085.1 uncultured Caulobacteraceae bacterium | reverse complement strand
AAATCGAATTATCAATAATCCTTATGAAATGGTTTATTTCCTTGGCAATAATTGGGGCGATAATCTATTTCAAGCGCAAGCGAAATGGAAAACTTACACCCCGACTTATAATAAGCCTTATTATGGCTTTGGTATCACTAATTCCGGGAATTATCGAAGCTGCATTCTCGAATGGAAAAGCTGGCATGGCAAGCGTTCCGCTTTTATTGGCAAGTTTAATAATGGCTTTATGGCCACAAAAAACGGACGATCAAGTTTCAAATTATACTTTTAAAGAAAAAAGTGATTTCATAATACTGGTTTCAATCATTATAATTTATGGCTTTGCAAGCTTTATGATTTTGCAAAACCCAAATAGCGCAAATGGCATATATTGGATTTTGGTTTCAACCATTGCCTTTATATCAATTATAATATTATCGCACATCATCCTTGCCATAAGCCATAAGCCTGAAGACAACGATGAGCGTGATAATATAAATTCTTGGCGTAGTTCAAAAAATGCATATTCCATTTTAAGCGTTGGAATTTGGATTAGCCTTGCATTAATTTTGATTACCCAAAATATCTTTGCCACTTCTTTTGCCCTATTTGGCGCATTCATATTGGCAGAAGTTGTTAGGTTGGCATCATCATTATTTTATTATAGATACGCCCCATGAGTAATTTAAAAAAATGAGCAAAATAGAAAAAAAGACGTTAAGCAATTCTATTCGAACATTGCGCTTCATGGCTGGCGAAATGACGCAGCAGCAATTAGCCGATAAAGTTGGCGTAACAAGGCAAACCATTGTTGCCATAGAGCAAAATAAATATGCCCCATCACTTGAAGTTGCTTTTAGAATTGCCGATGTTTTTGCAAAAGGTCTTGAAGATGTTTTTCAATATCCAAGAGATAACCCAATAAAATAAATTAACCCCGCACAATGTGCGGGGTTATTATTTTAAAAAAATTCTTTCAAATTATTTATAAAGTGAAATCATTTTTTCCAATGGAATTGGTTTGATTTTGCTTGCATTGCCTGAAGTGCCAAATTCGTTGAAGCGTTGGATACACACTTCTTTTGCCGCTTGGCGTGCAGGTTCAAGATATTTGCGTGGGTCAAATTCGCTTGGTTTTGTAACAAACATTTTGCGAATTGCACCAGTCATAGCAAGGCGAATATCTGTGTCGATATTGATTTTACGAACGCCATGTTTGATGCCTTCTTGAATCTCTTCAACAGGAACGCCATAGGTTTCCTTCATATCGCCGCCAAATTCACGGATGATTGCCAATAATTCTTGCGGCACTGATGATGAACCATGCATAACCAAATGTGTATTTGGAATAGCCGCATGAATTTCAGCAATACGTTTAATCGCCAAAGTTTCACCAGTTGGTTTTTTGGTGAATTTATATGCGCCATGCGAAGTGCCGATTGCAATTGCCAAAGCATCAACGCCAGTTTTTTCAACAAAATCTTTGGCTTCTTGCGGGTCGGTCAAAAGTTGTGAATGGTCTAATTTGCCTTCAGCACCAACACCATCCTCTGCCTCACCCATACCAGTTTCAAGAGAACCAAGGCAGCCCAATTCACCCTCAACAGAAACGCCGATTGAATGGGCGAATTTGCAAACTTCGCGGGTTACTTCAACATTATATTCATAAGAAGAAGGCGTTTTACCATCCGCCATCAAAGACCCATCCATCATAACCGATGTAAAGCCAGAGCGAATAGAGGCTTGGCAAACCGCAGGTGATGTGCCGTGGTCTTGGTGAAGAACCACAGGTATATCTGGATAAAGCTCAACTGCCGCCAACATCAAATGGCGCAACATAGGCTCTGACGCATATTTACGTGCACCGGCTGATGCTTGAAGTATTACAGGGCTGTTGGTTTCTGCTGCTGCCTCCATAATCGCAACAGTTTGTTCCATATTATTTACGTTAAACGCAGGAACGCCGTAATTATTTTCCGCCGCATGATCCAAAACTTGGCGCAAAGATACAAAAGCCATTCTAACACTCCCTATATATTGAAAATTATGACACTAATTCCTCTACTGCCTTTGTAAGGGCTTCGCAAGTGAGGCCAAAGAACGCATATAAATCTTTGGCAGGGGCAGATTCACCAAAGGATGAAATACCCAAAACTTTACCATTTAAACCGGTATATTTATACCAAAAATCGGGGTGCGCCGCCTCAATTGCAACATTAGGCAAATTGCTTGGCAAAACACTTGCTTTATATTCTTTTGATTGACGATCGAAAACATTGGTTGATGGCATTGATACAACATTGGTTGCAATGCCTTTATCAGCCAATGCCGATTGTGCGGCAAGGGCGATTTCAACTTCTGAACCTGTTGCCAGAATATTTGCTTTTGCGCCTTCTTTTTTGCTTAAAATATATCCGCCTTTAAGAATTCCATCGATATTTTGCGCATTTGAAACAGGTGGCAAATTCTGACGTGAAAGTGCCAATGCAGATGGTCCATCTTTACGTTTAATTGCTTCACACCATGCAACAAATGTTTCCAATGGATCAGCAGGGCGCCAAACATCAAGGTTTGGAATAATTCTTAAAGATGGCACATGTTCAATTGATTGATGGGTTGGCCCATCTTCACCAAGGCCGATTGAATCATGTGTAAACACGTGAATTGTGCGCAATTTCATCAATGCAGACATACGAATTGCATTACGCGAATAATCAGAGAATGTAAGGAAGGTTCCGCCATAAGGCAAATAACCGCCATGAAGCGCAAGGCCATTCATAATTGCCGCCATACCAAATTCACGCACACCATAAGATAAATGATTACCCCATGTATCGCGGCCTGCCTTCACACAGCCTTTGAAATTTGTAAGGTTAGAGCCGGTTAAATCCGCCGAACCACCAAAAAATTCTGGACATAGTGGGGCAAGTGCATCAAGCGCCAATTGGCTTGCTTTACGGGTTGCAACAGTCTGCGGATTTGCGGCAATTGAGTTTGCAATTTCTTTTGTCTGTTCATCAAAAGCGGGGGTTAAATCACCAGAGACGCGGCGTAATAATTCCTTGGCTTCATTTGGGTATTGTTCGATATATTTTGCGAATTTTACATCCCAATTTTTTTCAAACTCTTTGCCTTTTTCTTTGGCATCCCAAGCTTCATAAACGCTTTGCGGGATTTCAAATGGTTCATATTCCCAATTAAGGGCTTTACGTGTTGCCTCGATTTCACTTGCGCCTAATGCTGCGCCATGAACATCGTGTGTGCCCTCTTTGTTTGGCGAACCTTTGCCAATTGTGGTTTTGCAGATGATTAATGTTGGTTTGCCATCTTCGGTTTTGCCTTGGTCTTTGGCTGTTTCAATTGCTTTATCAACCGCCGCAACATCATGACCATCAATCGGGCCGATTACATTCCAACCATAGGCATCAAAACGTTTTGCCGTATCATCGGTAAACCAACCTTCAACATGCCCATCAATTGAAATGCCATTATCATCATAAAAAGCAATCAATTTAGAAAGGCGCAAAGTTCCCGCCAAGGAACATACTTCGTGCGAAATACCTTCCATCATACAACCATCACCAAGGAAGCAATATGTATTATGATCAATTATTTCATGACCATCTTTATTAAATTCCTCAGAAAGTAATTTTTCACCCAATGCCATGCCCACCGCATTGGCAATACCCTGACCCAATGGGCCAGTAGTGGTTTCAACGCCAACAGTAATACCATATTCAGGGTGACCTGCGGTTTTTGAATGAAGTTTACGGAAATTTTTAATCTCCGAAATTGGTAAATCATATCCTGTTAAATGCAATAATGAATATATAAGCATAGAGCCATGACCATTTGATAAAACAAACCTGTCACGGTTCATCCAATGTGGATTATTTGGATTGTGCGAAAGGTGATTTCCCCATAAAGAAACCGCAATTTCCGCCATGCCCATTGGCGCACCTGGGTGGCCTGATTTTGCAACTTCGATTGCATCCATACTTAAAAAGCGAATGGCATTT
>CAZKYS010000175.1:0-4021 GCA_964557085.1 uncultured Caulobacteraceae bacterium | reverse complement strand
GTGGCCCAAGCGAAGCGTCACAAACCTCCACCTACGGTGGAGGTCATGACTTTTAATGTTTAGCTTTAAGCATTTCTAATTCTTCTTTTAGTTTTAACTTCTGTCGCTTAAGGGCCGTAATCTCTATATCATCTACTGAGGGGTTTCGCATTTCCTTTTGGATTTTAGCATCAAGACGTGAATGTTTATCAGATAATTCGCGAATATGTGCTTGAAGCGCCATTTACAACCTCCATAAAAGCGGGGAAATACCCGCTGATTAAGATGAAAACACAGAAATTTAATTTCGTCACTTCACATTTGGTTTCAATAGATTAATTTACATAAACCATATTTTTTAAGGCAAATTGCGTAAATTTAGTGCATCCTCATTCAAAACCTTTATAATATAAAGGCATAAAGGGTTAATATGGCAAAGCGTTTAATTATAGGAATTTCGGGCGCATCGGGGGCAATTTACGGTGTTCGCGCCCTTGATATGTGTAAAGAAATGGGCGTTGAAACACACCTTATTATAACAAAAGCTGCCGAACTAACGCTACAAAATGAAGGCTTGCCAAATTCCAAAGAAATTATGGCGCGTGCTGATTATTGCCACAAATTATCAGATGTTGGCGCATCTATTGCCTCTGGCTCTTTTAAAACCGATGGAATGCTAATTGCCCCATGTTCAATAAAAACCATGAGTGAGGTTGCAACAGGCGTTACATCAAATATTCTAACGCGTGCAGCCGACGTGCAATTAAAAGAGCGTCGGCGTGTTGTTTTAATGGTGCGTGAAACCCCATTTCATTATGGGCATTTAAAAACTATGACACATTTAACCCAAATGGGCGCAATAATTTTCCCACCAGTTCCGGCATTTTACGCAGGCTTAACATCAATTGAGGATATGGTTGACCAATCCGTTGCGCGCGCCCTTGATATGTTTGACATTGAAACAAAAATTTTACGCAGATGGGGTGAAAATAATTAACGAATTTTGTTATAATGGCACAATAAGGTCAAAAAATGTCAAGTGATTATAGCCCACCCGATGAAGTTGAAGATATTGAAATCAGACGCAAATTATTTGCGCTGCGTGAAGAGCATCGCACTTTAGATGAGGCAATAAACGAGCATTTTGAAAAAAATCCCAATGATCAAATCACATTGGGGCGTTTAAAGCGCCAAAAATTGCAATTAAAAGATCAAATCAAATTTTTCGAAGATCAATTAAGACCTGATATAATCGCTTAATTCTTACAGCGCTTAAAGGTGCGACCACTATTACCTTCTTTATCAACGCCATTGCGAACCACAATATTTGGTGGCTGATCTGGTAAATGTCCTTCAAATGTCCACTCAAACATTTTATCAGGCCCAAGAATTTTATATTGTTCAAAAGTTTGATTGCAGCCAACAGGCGCACAAACGCGGGTTTGAACCTCAATAATCTGATTTTTCAAATCATATTTTATGATTTCTAAAGGTTCGCCACTGCCTAATTCACCGAAACCAACTTCAACCCTATTTGGTGGATTTTGTTTATTCATAAAGCTAAATTTTTGAAAATTAGATTGCGGGTCACAATTTTCACCGCGCCACACGCCAGAGGATAAAAAATTTATTGCCTGTTGTGTGCTGCTGATTATTTTTTTTTGTTTTGATGGTGCGGCAGAAACATTAATTGCGCCAAATAATATCGGCGCAATAATTAATAATACTGATTTTTTAAATTTTATCATGCGCAAATTATATGCGTATAATATTAATCAAAGCTGATTAATTTGATGCAACGACAAGTTTTTTAACAAATCTTTCAACCGCCCATTCGGCATCATGCCATGTCCAATCATATTGAGAGCGCCAAATATCATTACCATAATAATCATATTTAGTTTCAGCAACCAATTTACCAGTTTGATCAAAAACTTTGCCAGAAATATTTGCGCCGCCAATTCCAAAACTTTGATAAGAAAGCCCAGGCTTATTATCCATTTGCTGCATAGTTGGGCGGTTTGGCGTAATCTGGTTTATATTTATTTCATAGCGATAATCTTTGCCGCTAAATTTTTTGGCAATTTCTTCTTTAATCATATCAGTGATTACAGTTTTTTCTTTAATGCCATAATCTTCGGCGAATTGTTTTTCAAGTTTTTGGTCAAAGATGATATTAATTTGTTCGCCCTGTGCAAAGCTTGCGCTTGATGCAGTTAATATAGCGCCGCAAATAACAAAATTTAAAAGCAAAGATTTTTTCATTTCTGCAAACTCCAAACGCACGAATTATGTCATAAGAATCAAATAAATCAAATTAAGCAATGTTAATGTGCTGTATTCTTGGCAAAAAATATTTGCATTACACGAAGCGCGAAATGCAAAACATACATTTGACGTAACAAAGCCGTATTTTCACGAAACTATGATTGTGCATGATTTTATAAAAAGCAAAACCAATGAAACAAATTCATTGGAGAAGAAAATGCGTATAAAATCTTTCATCATTTCAGGCCTTTTAACAACATTAATCGGCGGCCTTGCCATTGCGCAAGATGCACAAATGGCAAAATTAAAGGTCTATGTTGAAGGTATTGAATCAGACAAAGGGCAAGTTCTTGCAACCTTGTGCAAAAAAGAAGAATTTTTAAAATCAAAATGTGAATATAGCGCGCAATTAAACCTTTCTAATAATTCTGAACATGTTTTGGTTTTTGAAAATATTAAAACTGGCGAATATGCGCTTCAGCTTTTTCATGATGTCAATAATGATTTCAAACTTCAAACCAATGTTATGGGTATTCCAACTGAACCATTTGCGTTTAGTAATAATGCAAAAGGCAAATTTGGCCCACCAAAATTTGAACAAGCGGCATTCGAAGTAACGCCAGAAACCGAAATCACCGTAACTTTTGAACAATAGGCATCATAATGCTAGAGGCACTAATATATTTTGGTGCGGTAAATCTTGATGACCAAAACAATCTTGAAGCCGCCCCCAAAGCTGTTGAAAAAAAAAGAGACAAAAAAAGTAAGCCAACCCAAAAATGGCGAAACTATTATTGTTAAAACCCGCAAAATTTCAAAACCCTTTGCCAATATCGTTTTTAGGCAAATGGATATTTATACAAACCCTGCATCCAAAGCCGATGTTTTATTGGCGGTTTCAGATTTACAATTTGCAACAAACAATAATAATTCTGCCGAGGTTATTTTGCGCGGTGGTTCACCAAAATTAACGCGCACTTATTTTAATGACGTTCCGATTTATGAGATTGTACGCGGCGCTTCCCAGCTTCAGGTTTCGCGCGGATTTTCAATTTTTAATACGGCAACAATTGATGGGGTTGAAACTTATGCATCATCCCCACCTGCTTATTTTGCCAATACTGCGGGCGGCGTAATAAGGATTATGCCGCAAGACACAATAAGCGAAGGCGGCGAATTACAAGTAAATCTTACAAAACTATCGCTAAGTTATGGTGTTGCCAATAAAGGGCCAAAGCGAGGATATTTTCAAATTTATTCTGATTTATCATCATTGGGGCCGTTAATTGCGTTAAACCCCGATATTGGCAATCGGGTTAAATATGAACATGGTTTTGATGTTGGCACGAATATTTTTTATTCTTTGGACGACAAAAATCAAATTAGGCTTTTGAACATTTATGAAACCGAAGATGCCAAATACCAATATAATTTATTCAAAACGGATGATTTCCTTGGTTTAAGGCGAAATAGAAATTATAATCTATTTTCTTACGAGCATGATTTTGGTAAAAACCGTTTAAAATTAGATTTGGCAAAAACTTTTATAAATCAAGGCGTTGATATTGATAATAATAATTATCGCAATGAAAACCAATATGATTATGCCGACATAAATCTTGCAGGCAAGTTTGCAAAAGCACCGATTTCATATCGCTTTGGCATCAATTATGAAAATTTTGATCTTTTCACGCGCGCCGCAATTATTCGCCCTGAAATCAATTTCGCAATAAATGCTGATGCACAGCAAACAAAGGATTATGGTTCTATTTAT
>CAZKYS010000174.1:0-4040 GCA_964557085.1 uncultured Caulobacteraceae bacterium | reverse complement strand
TCGCGCGGGCAGGGTAGGTTCGTTACACGCTCTGCGGCTTGCATTATTTCAAGCACTGAATTGCCGTTTTTGGTGCCAAGATTAAGGTCAATTGATTTGCCATTTTCAATAAGATATTTACAAGCCGCAACATGGGCATCGGCCAAATCACTTACATGGACATAATCGCGAACGCAGGTTCCGTCTGGCGTTTCATAATCATCGCCAAAAATACTAAGCATTGAACGGCGCCCTGCAATTGATGCCAACACATTGGGAATAAGGTGGGTTTCTGGATTATGCTCTTCACCCAATTCACCATCTGGATCGGCTCCGCAGGCATTGAAATAACGCAAAATTGCCGAATTAACGCCATGCGCTTTGCCCAAATCAATCAGGATTTTTTCAACCATTAATTTGGTGCGGCCATAAGTATTTATCGGCTCTTGTGTGTGGTTTTCATCAATATATTTTGATTGCGGGACGCCAAATGTTGCCGCCGTGCTTGAAAACACAATATTTTTAACGCCATTTTCAATTGCGGTATCAAATAAGGCAATGGCGTTGGCAACATTGTTTTTATAGAATTTTAGCGGGTCTTTTTCGCCTTCACCAACTTCGATAGAGGCCGCAAAATGCATAATAGCTTTGGGATTATATTGTTTGATTGCATCCGTAATTGCCGTTTTGTCATTCATATTGGCTTTGATTAATGGGCCGTATTTAACATTATGCGCATGCCCTGCAGATAAATCATCAATCACAACAGGCAAAAAACCCGCATTTTTAAGCGCTTTCGCACTATGTGAACCAATATAACCCGCACCGCCAACAACTAAAACTGCAATATCTGACAAAGTATTTTCCTATTAAATTTGTTATTGCCTTTAGCAATTATCTTCTAAAGATAAAAGCAAAATACACTTAAAAATGTTAGCATTTGTTAGTATTTTTGACCTTCTAATTTAGCAACTGGGAATAATCATGATTATTATAAATCATAACTATAATAGGTGAACAGTGTTTTTAAATTGGAGAATAAATAATTGGCTAATTTGTAGCGAAATAATTATGTGGTAACTTGGATAATCATTCAAATCTAATATATCTTGGATAAACCATTGTTCTTGACTATTTTTCTAAACTCAGGGCAGTTTTTAAGTAAATGAACGGATTTTTTTAGATTTTCATCAATATTGCATTCCGGAATCACATAACAAATTGGAAATTCATAACCAGTTGACTGATAACCAAGCAACTTGAATGAAATTTTTTTCCCGTCATCAGCAACCAACAATCCCCCCTCGGCTATTGATGCCAATACTAAATACTGCATTGCTTTAATACTCTTTGGGTCTTCATTTCTAAGTTTTATTCCATATTGCATGTAAGCAGCGATAATCATTTTTCTATTCATTATCGGCTTGATTGCTTTTTTAAAATAATCTTCAGCACTTAAATCGACATCCAAAGGAAAACCATATTCTTTATCTCCTGGCAACAAAAAACGATCTTTGTTTTCTTCTGTTAGAATTGGGGCTTCATAATATTGCCCAAGCCAATCGTAATACTTTTTATTATCAAGCAATATTTCATTAGTTTTTTTGCAAATGGCGTCTTTATTTGCTTCTAAATATTCAATTTTGGAGTTTTTAATTCTGTTTTCCATATCATCGTTTGAATTAAGTTTTTCTTCTTGAGCGCATGATGTTAGCAAAACAAAAATAGCAAGAAAAAATAAATATCGAAATTTTGAAATCATGTTTCCATGTTATATTCAATATTAAAAAAATCAATTTGAATTATTTTAACTCCTTATGCGGATATATCGGCAATATTTAGACTAATTAATTTAATAATTATTTCAGGTTTTACCCCAACCAAAAGCCCGCGCGCGCCGCCATTTATAAGAACTTCATCAAATAAAATTGCGGTTTCGTCGATAAAGGTTTTTACTTGCTTCCTTTGACCAAAGGGTGAAATTCCGCCGACTTTGAAACCTGTCATACGCTCTGCGGCATCGGGTTTCATCATATTTGCCGATTTACCGCCAAAGGCCACCGCCAGTTTTTTCATTGAAACTTCTTTATCTGATGGAATAATTACGCATGCGGGCGTTTTATCAACTTCGCACATAAGGGTTTTGAAAACCTGTTCGGGCGCTTTACCCAAGGCATTGGCGGCTTGAAGGCCGATTTTATCGGCATTTGGGTCATATTCGTAAGGATAGGGGGTGAAGGCAATCCCTGCCTTTTTTAATGCCAATGTTCCTGCGGTTTCTTTTGCCATAATTATGCGTAGATAATTTTGACCAATTCCTCAAGACCGTGCGCATCAATTTCATCGAATGCGGCAAATTCGGTTGAATCAATATCTAAAACCGCGTGTAATTCACCATTTTTGAAAACTGGAACCACGATTTCAGAATTTGAGCGGCTATCGCAAGCAATATGATCGGCGATTGCGTGAACATCTTCAACAATTTGGGTTTTGGCTTCGCGTGCGCATTTGCCGCAAACACCCTTTGAAAATGGAATTCGCAAACACCCCATAGTCCCTTGATATGGGCCAACCACTAATTCATTATTTTTGGTTCCATCAACCATATAAAAGCCGCACCAAAAAAAGCGCGCGCCAAAAGTACTGGTTAAAAGGCTTATAAGGGTTGAAAGGCGCGCAATTTCATTATTTTCGCCATCAATAACAGATTTATAAACGTCCAAAAGCGCGGAATATGCCGCGCTTTTGTCCTTTGTATCAATTAGAAATTGTTCAGCCATTTGGCTTATGCATCTTTCTTTTTAGTGGCTTTCTTTTTTGGCACTTCTTCAGCAGGTTTTTCACCTTTTAAAGTTGCAATTTCAGCCTCAAGGCTTACCACTTTTGCATTTAATTCTTCGATTTGTTTGTTAAGCGCGAAAATATTTATTGGCTCAACGGCGTCAGTGAAGCTTTTTCTAAAACCTGCGATTTTTTCATCATTTAGATATTCTTCACGGAATTTTTTTGCTTGTTCTTCGGCTTTTTTCGCAAACTCTTTTGCCGAAGTTTCCGCTTTTTCGGCGAATTCTTTGGCTTTTTCGGTTGCGTGGGTTTCTTCCATTTTTTCTTTCAAAGTTTCTTCAACTTTTTTGCCTTGGGCAACTAGTGTTTCAAAAACTTCTTGGGCAATGTCGGCAATTTTTGTGAAATGACCTTGGGCTTGTTCAAATAATTTCGAATAGGCGCCCGCATTAGCAGAGAAGAATTCTTCATAAGATTTGCGTGCATCTTTGGCATTATCAGCCTCTGGTGCTTCAACATCAGGTGGGATAGTTTCGCCCACAACAATTTCTTCATTCACTTCTGATTTCTTCTTGGCCATGATATACCTCCAATTGGAATAAAACCTACTCCTAACATGGTTATTGTTATTTATTTTTCAAGTGCGACTTTTTTGGATTTTAAAACAGCAACGACACATTGTTATAAAGAATGCAATTTACTATATTAAAAATATATTGGAAAAGGGTAATAAATTGAAAATTGCAATTGCTGGTATTGGTTATGTTGGTTTATCAAATGCAGTTTTATTGGCACAACATAATGAGGTTTTGGCTTTGGATGTTGTGGCGCAAAAAGTTGATATCCTTAACAATAAAATATCACCCATAATTGACCCAGAGATTGAGGATTTTCTCAAAAATAGAAAACTTAACTTTCGGGCCACTATGTCTAAAGAAGATGCATATAAGGGTGCCGAATATATAATAATTTCAACGCCAACCAATTATGACCCCGAAACCAATTATTTTAATACATCATCTATTGAGGCAGTAATAAAGGATGTTTTGGCAATTAATCCTGATGCAACGATGATAATAAAATCAACAATTCCAGTTGGTTATACAAAAAGAGTAAGCAATGAGTTTGATTGCAAAAATATAATTTTCTCCCCCGAGTTTCTGCGTGAGGGGCGGGCGCTTTATGATAATTTACACCCTTCAAGAATTATTGTTGGCGAACAATCTGCACGTGCAGAAGTTTTTGCAAATTTATTGGCGCGAGGTGCAGTAAAAAAA
>CAZKYS010000173.1:0-4065 GCA_964557085.1 uncultured Caulobacteraceae bacterium | reverse complement strand
GCAATTTTGGAAAAGTAAAATGGCAAATGGAAAAGTTCTTATAATAGCGGGCTCTGATTCTGGCGGCGGTGCGGGTATTCAGGCGGATATTAAGGCCGTAACCATGACTGGCGGTTATGCAATGACCGCCGTCACGGCGATAACTGTGCAAAATACTTTGGGTGTTTTTGATGTTCATCCCATTCCACTTAAAACCATAAAAGATCAAATTACCTGCGTTATGGATGATATTGGCGCCGATTGTTTTAAAACTGGAATGTTGGGTTCAGTTGAAGTGGTTGAGATAATTGGCGAAACCTTGGCGCTTTATAAAAATACAATACGCGTAATCGACCCCGTAATGATTGCCAAAGGCGGGCATCCCTTATTACAAGAAAAGGCCATAAGTGCGGTTCGCAGCATTATGATACCCAATGCAACATTATTAACCCCCAACGCACCAGAGGCCGAAAAATTGGCTGAAGTTTCGGTTGAAACTTTGGACGGGCAAAGGCGCGCCGCCGAAAAATTATTACGCATGGGCGCGCGCGCTGTGTTGGTAAAAGGCGGCCATATTGATGGCGAAACTTTTACTGATTTATTGGCAACTGAAAAAGGCGAAATCTTCTTTGAAGCCAAGCGCATAAATTCCACAAGCACGCACGGCACAGGCTGCACACTTGCAAGCGCAATTTCATCCTATTTGGCGCAAGGTTTGGAATTAGAAGCTGCAATCGCCAAAGCCCGCGAATATGTTTTTAAAGCCATTGAAACAGCCAAAGGCTTTGGCAAAGGCCATGGCCCACTGAATCATAATTGGAATTTGCAATAAAAATAATTATTCTAATTCATGCCCAATTACGAATCACAACTTATTGAAATAATCAAAAACTCACCGACAATAATGACTATCCTAAAAACCTGCCGCGATGCTGGTTTGCCTGATTGGCGGCTTGTATCGGGTGCGGTTTATGGAAGTGTTTTTAATCATTTAATGGGCAAAGCCCCTGATTATGGCATTAAGGATTATGATATTGCCTATTTCGACCCTGACAATTCTTATGAAGCCGAAGATGTTTGGATAAAGAAAATTGACGCGGCGCTTCCCGAAAAACTTCGCCCATTAGTTGAGGTAAGAAATCAAGCGCGCGTTCATTTGTGGTTTGAAAAGAAATTTGGCGCCCCATACACACCATTAAAAAACACAGATGAAAGCCTAGAACGTTATTTATGTTATGCCCATGCGGTTGCAGTGCGTCTTGAAAAGGATGATACAATTTCAATTGCCGCCCCTTACGGCCTTGATGATGTGTTTGATATGGTGATGCGCCCCAACCAAAATCGCGGGCAAACCGAAAATCGGGCGGCAAAATCACAAAGCATAAAAGAAAGATGGTCAGAAGTTACAATTATTGACTGAATTAGGCATTGGTTTGCATTGCACTTTTGCGCCAATTTCTTTAAAGGCAAGCCATATTCCCATCTCGCTCTAGGAGATTGCATTGCGCGCTGCCGTTATTGTTTACCCCGGTTCAAATTGTGACCGCGATTGTAAAGTCGCCGCCGAAACTTCTATCAATGCCAAAGTTGATATGATTTGGCATAAAGAAACCCAATTATCTGATGATTTGGATTTAATTATCCTTCCGGGTGGTTTTAGCTATGGCGATTATCTACGCTGTGGCGCGATGGCGGTGCAAAGCCCAATTAATGCCGAAATTATGCGCCATGCCGCAAAAGGCACGCCAATATTGGGTATTTGCAACGGCTTCCAAGTTTTGTGCGAGGCGGGTCTTTTACCGGGCACATTACTTCGCAATAATTCACTAAAATATATCTGCAAAGATGTTGAATTGGTGGTTACAAACCAAGATACAATTTTCACCCGCGCCTTTGCAGGTAAACCAAACCCAATTATGACTGTTGGCAATGGTGAAGGTAATTATTTTGCCGACCAAGAAACATTGAATAAATTACACGGCGAAAATTTGATTGCCTTCAAATATGTTGATACGCCAAATGGCTCTATGGAAGATATTGCGGGTATTATAAATGAAAAAGGCAATGTCCTTGGACTAATGCCCCACCCCGACCGCGCCTTTGCCAAAGAACTTGGTTCGGATGATGGCGCATTAGTTTTTCAAAGTTTAGTTGGATGAAAATATTAATTACAATATTATTTGTGGCCTCATTATGTGCATGTTCAATAATGCCACCAAAATCTTATGCGCAACAAATTGAAAATTCGCAAGATATGAAAGAAGTTCTTTTCCTTGTTAAATTTGATGACGATTCTAAATTTGACACGGACGAAATTCTAATCGTCAATCTCTATGATGGCGGCCTTATGGACGCCCCAATGAAGTCAATTGCAACCTTCACTGAAGTGACCGATAAAAATTATGGCCCACGCGCACATATTACGGGGCGCCTCCAATTCCAGAAAAAAGATTTTGAAAAACTATCAATGCCATCATTTTCTGCACGCCTTGAAAAAAATGGAAAATTAATCGCAATAAATACATCAAGTCAGCCATATTCTGGAAAAACACTTGCTGAAACTATTATTATTAATAGGATAAATTAATGTCTTTGAACGACCAACTTACACCAGAAATTATCGCCCAACACGGCATTAAACCTGACGAATATCAAGTAATTCTTGACCGCCTTGGACGCGCGCCAAACCTTTTAGAGCTTGGCATTTTTAGCGTTATGTGGTCTGAGCATTGCTCTTATAAATCATCACGCCGCCATTTGGGTCGCTTCCCTGTTACTGGGCCGCGCGTTATCCAAGGCCCTGGTGAAAATGCGGGTGTTATTGATATTGGCGATGGGCAGGCGGCGATATTTAAAATGGAATCGCACAATCACCCTTCATTCATCGAACCATATCAAGGCGCGGCAACGGGTGTTGGCGGCATTATGCGCGATGTTTTCACAATGGGCGCACGCCCAATTGCTTTAACAAATGCCATTCGCTTTGGCGAACCTGATAACGTAAATACCAAACGCCTTTTGGCGGGTGTGGTTGCGGGTATTGGCGGCTATGGCAATTGCGTTGGTGTGCCAACAATTTGCGGCGAAACCAATTTTGACAAAAGCTATAATGGCAATATTCTTGTAAATGCCATGTGCGTTGGCCTTGCCGAGCAGGATAAAATTTTCTATTCACGCGGCGCAAAAGTTGGCTCACCTATCGTTTATTTCGGTTCAAAAACTGGGCGCGATGGTATTCATGGCGCAACCATGGCATCCGCAGAATTTGATGAAGGTGCAGAAGAAAAACGCCCAACAGTTCAAGTGGGCGACCCGTTCATGGAAAAACTCCTGATTGAGGCAACTTTGGAACTTATGCAAACTGATTGTATTGAGGCCATTCAAGATATGGGTGCGGCGGGTCTTACCTCAAGCTCGGTTGAAATGGCGGGTAAAGAGGGGCTTGGAATTGTTCTTAAAATGAATGATGTTCCTGTGCGCGAAACCCATATGACGCCTTATGAAATGATGCTTTCTGAATCTCAAGAACGTATGCTTGCAATTTTAAAACCGGGTGAAGAGCATATTGCAAAGGCCATTATGGAAAAATGGGATTTGGATTATGCGGTTATTGGTTATACCACCGATACAGGTCGTATGGTTCTTGAATTTGATGGCGAAGTGGTTTGCGATATTCCAGTTGGCCCACTTTCATCAGATGCACCAAATTATGACCGCCCTTGGGTTGAAACCCCAAAACAACCAATAGTGACTTCGCGCGAAATTGGTGAATTGGGTGATTTTAATGAAGTTCTTTTGAAATTGCTTTCTTGCCCTGATATTGCGTCAAAACGCTGGATTTGGGAGCAATATGATAGGCATGTGATGGCCGATACTTTATCGGCATCAGATAAGCCATCAGATGCAGGATTAGTGCGCATTCATGGCACTAATAAAGCCCTTGCAATCACTAATGATTGCACACCGCGTTATGTGCTTAATGACCCGTTTGAAGGCGGAAAGCAGGTTGTGGCGGAATCTTACCGCAATATTATTGCAACGGGCGCAGAACCGATTGCAATTACTGATAATCTAAACTTCGGCAAT
>CAZKYS010000172.1:0-4114 GCA_964557085.1 uncultured Caulobacteraceae bacterium | reverse complement strand
TTTGTGTTGGCGGCCTTGAAGAAAGTGAAAACCCGGTTCGCACATTGCGTGAATTATGGCGCATATTATCGCCCGAAGGTTCACTTATTTTAGTAGTTCCCAATCGTCGCGGCATTTGGGCAAGGTTCGATAATTCACCCTTTGGACAGGGGCGCCCTTTTAGTAGGACGCAATTATTAAATCTAATTTCTGAAAGCCTGTTTGAAGTTAAAATAGCGCGGCGAATTTTATATGCGCCGCCAATTAATCACTCATTCATAAGCAAAACCTACATGAATTTTGAAAAAATGGGCGAAGCTTTATGGCCAACCTTTGGCGGTCTATTATTCTTTGAACTTAAAAAGCGTGTATTGATTGAACCGCCAACTGAAAAAGGGCGCTTGTTTAAACCTATTCAAGTTCCGAATGCCTCTTTGTTTAGCAAACAGGATTAGAAACGCCTAAAAAATGGGCGCAAAGGACGGTTTGTAATTAAAATAGCTATAGTTTTAAGGCAAAAAATTCTTTATTGAATATTTATATATATTGGGGCAACAGACTATTGATTTTATTGTCTGTGCGCGTAAATATTTATTTTTCGAAGGGGTATCGGTAATGAAATTAGTAATGGCAATTATCAAACCAAGCCGATTAGACGCTGTATTAGACGCAGCTTCTGAAGCTGGCGTTTCTGGTTTGACTGTAACTGAGGTGCGTGGCTATGGTCGCCAAAAAGGCAAGACCGAGGTTTATCGCGGCGCCGAATATGAGGTTAAACTTCTTCCAAAGGTAAAAATCGAAGCTGTTGTTAATGATGACGCAGTTGAACGTTTGGTTGAACTTATTTCCACGGCTGCAAACACTTCAAAAATTGGTGATGGTAAAGTTTTCGTTTTGGATGTTGAATCTGCGCTTCGCATCCGTACTGGCGAAAAAGATGCGGCAGCTGTTGAAGGTTAAATCAAATAAATCTATTTTAAGCGCCCCAATTGGGGCGCTTTTATTTTGCCAATTGCAAACATTGGTGGCAAAATTTATTTTTTCAGATTATTAGGCTTAAATGGCCATCAAAAAAAACAATATCAAAGATATTTCAATCGTCGTTCCCGTTCATAATGAAAGCGGGGCAATCGCAATCTTAGTAGATGAAATTAATATTGCGCTTGATGGCTATGATTTTGAAATTATCGTAATTAACGATAAATCCAAAGACGATACTTTGGAGGTTTTGGAAGGCCTTAAGTCCAAATATACGCGCCTAAGAATTTTAAACCATAATAAGAATGCTGGGCAAAGCCGTGCCATTTACTCAGGTGTACAAGCCGCAAAGGCACCAATTATTGGAACTTTGGATGGTGATGGGCAAAATGATCCAAAGGATTTGCCAAAATTATTGCGCCAATTATTACGTAATGATGCCCCATCGAACCTTGCAATGGTTCAAGGTATGCGCCTTAAACGCCAAGATACAAAGGCAAAAAAGATTGCATCAAAATTTGCTAATAATGTGCGCCAAGCTTTATTAAAAGATGGGGCAATTGATTCTGGTTGTGGGATAAAAGTTGTAAAGCGCGATGCATTTCTTGCGCTTCCATATTTTGACCATATGCACCGCTATATGGCGGCACTGTTACACCAAGCGGGATTTAATGTTGAATTTTGCGAGGTAAATCACCGTGCGCGTGAAACAGGTGCATCTAAATACACAAATATTGGGCGTTTACTGGCTGCCTTAACTGATTTATTTGGTGTAATCTGGCTTGGAACGCGTCGAAAAGATAATGGTGGATTTGAAGAAATTTAATCAATAAAAAGATGTTTAAATTTTTCGCTTGATTGCGGGTGGTAAAAGAAAACATTATCATGATAATGATTTCTTTTGTTGGTTAAGCCAGTTTTTTCATAGAAACATTGAACCCAATTTATGGATTTCATGTATTCTTCCGCATCACGGTTGATTTCGAACATTATAAGCGGTTTGTTGGTTTCGATTGTTTTTGCACCACCAATTAAAACATTTTTTTCGAAGCCTTGAACATCAATTTTTATAAAATCTGGCGTAAGATTTAAGTCATCAAGGCGTTTGATTTCGCAGATGCTTTCTTTGATTTCAAGTTTTTCAGGATTAAACCATGCAATTGTATCTTGGTTTATCCAATCATGGGCTTCGTTATAATCAAATGAAGATAATCCATCATACATATATTCATAATAATATGGCGTATAAAGCGGGGAATGAATTATTTCATCACCCAACCCAAAATTATTTATTTGCAAATTAACATCGCCCGTAAAATTATTTTTCAAACGCGTTGCAAGAATTTGATTTGGTTCAAAAGAGATTATTTTTACATCTTTATTATAAATTCTTATAGCATCAATACTTTGGCCACGATTTGCGCCAATATCCAAAACTTGGTGGTTTTCATTTAAATTTAATGATGCGATAATTTGAAAGTCTTTTTCAAACGGAAGCTTAAGAGTTTTTCTTACAATTTTTTGTACACTAAATTTCATTTCCATTAAATATGGAAATCGTGATTGTATTGCGCGAATTGTTTTTTCAATCTCAATATTCATAATAAAATATGTTGCACATAATTTTAAAAGCGTAAAACTAATTCACCCAGTGATTGTAATTTAACCATTTGATTTTTAATAATCAAAAATATGTGCTTAATAACTTATTTCCAATTTTAGTTCATATATATCAAATGCGCAGAATTTTTGATGTCATACCATTAATGTTTATCCCAATTGGCATTTATTCAATAATTGCACTTTTGGCAGGCTCTACCCAAGGGGTGGATGTTTTCGCTACGCAATTAGAAAAATCGAGTATTTATATGCCTTTGCCCTCTGGCATTTCATGGGGAATATCGGGCGGCACATTAATTGTTGCGCTTGGGCTTTTAATTTTATTTTATGAATTAATCCGCGGCGTTGCCAATTCGCCCTATGCAATCGTGCATCATACATTAAGTGTTTTATTGGCGCTTACCGCATTAGGGCTTTTTTTGGTTTTTGATAGTTTTGGAACATCAACCTTTTTCTTATTATTCATTATGTGCGCACTTGATATGATTGGTGGCGTAATAGTCAATATCGCCGATGCAAGCATTCGCGGCGGGCGCGATTAAAGCGCGCCCTTGAAAAATAATTCATCATCAAGATGAATTAAATCGGCATTATTCCCAATTCTTATTGACCCAATTTTATCCTGCATATTCAAAAATCTTGCAGGGGTTTCAGATGCCATTTGCAAACATGGCCCCAAAGGAATTCCAACTTTAAAATGTGAATTTCGAACCGCACTAGCCATATCAAGCGCAGAACCAGCCAATGTTCCATTATCATCAAAACACGACCCATCACGCACAGTGATTTTTTTGCCATAAAGCATAAAAAAGTCATCATCTGTTCCAACTGGGTTCATTGCATCGGTAACAAGCATTAAATTACGCGCACCCAAAACATCATATGCAAGGCGTATATTTTGTGAATCCACATGAACTAAATCAACAATAATGCCACAGATTAAATTGCGTTTTTCAAGCGCATAGCCAACCACACCCGGTTCACGGGCGCTTATCTGGCTCATGGCATTATAAAGATGCGTAATACCTGAAAGGCCAATTTCATTGGCACGCATCATATCATAAGATGTGGCATTAGTATGCCCCGCCGCCAAAATTGTCCACGGGCGATTGGCTAGTTTCGCTAAATCTTCGATTGAATGACGCTCTGGGGCGATTGTTATTAGGGTTGGCGCAATTTCAAGTGCCGATAATATTTCAATTGATGCATCATTAAGTATTTTAAACTTAGTTTCATCATGAATACCCTTCTTAAGCGGGCTTATGAAAGGGCCCTCAAGATGGATGCCTAAAATTCCAGTTTCGCCTTTTTGCACAAGACTTTTAACGGCATTTATTGCAATTGTGACCTTTTCCAAATCATCTGAAATTAGTGTTGGCAATATCGCACTTGTGCCGAATTTTTTATGGGCATTTAGGATTTGCAAAATGGTTTCTTCATTTGGTGCATCATTAAATAAAACACCACCGCCACCATTAACCTGCGTATCAATAAAGCCAGGGGCAACAATGCCGCCTTCAAGATCTATAATTTCACT
>CAZKYS010000171.1:0-4133 GCA_964557085.1 uncultured Caulobacteraceae bacterium | reverse complement strand
TGGGCGATTAAGCAAGGCCTCTATGGCCTCATTTACTGCAAGCCTGCCATCCAAAATTGCGGCAACTGCGGCACATATTGGCATATCAACACCGTATTTTTTTGCGAGTTGCGCCAATGCAGGGGCGGTTGCCGCACCTTCTGCCACTGATTTTTTGCCTTTTTGCGCCTCTTCAAATGTTTGCCCCTGCCCCAAAGCAAAACCAAGCGAGAAGTTGCGCGAGCTTTTAGAACTGCAGGTAAGCACCAAATCACCAAGGCCACAAAGACCGTTTAAAGTCTGCGCTTTTGCACCCATTTGAACACCAAGGCGCACCATTTCGGCAAAACCACGTGTTATTAATGCAGCGCGTGCACTTTCGCCAAGGCCGCGCCCCTCTGCCATACCACAGGCAATAGCAAGAACGTTTTTAACCGCGCCGCCAATTTCGGCACCAATTAAATCATCAACCCAATATGGCCTGAAGGTTGAAATGCCGATTAAATTCACAATTTGCGCGCCAACTTCTTTATCAGGGCACGCCAAAGTAACCGCAGTTGGCAAACCTATTGCCACATCTTTTGCAAATGAAGGGCCAGAAATAACAATTGGTGTTGCCCGTGGAATGGTTTGTGCCAATACTTCGGTCATAATTTCAAGACTATTTTGTTCAATACCTTTTGAACAAAGGGCAATTGGCATTTTATCGCGTAATTTTGGCCCAATTTGACCAAGGGTTTTGCGCATAAATTGCGCAGGTATTACCGCCAAAATCGCCGTAACATCAACAAGATCATCCAATGAATTGGTTGCAATTATATTAGGCGATAAGTCAATATTTGGAAGGAATGCACTATTTTGGTGATTATTATTTATATCATTTGCAACATCGGTTTCCAATGCCCAGATAATAACTTTATTCCCTGCGATTGCCGCAACTTGTGCCAAAGCCGTGCCCCATGCACCTGCCCCTAAAACACCAATTGTTTTTTCCATTCCATTGCCACTAGTATCAGAAAAACCTTTTGACATCATCCACCCCTAGCTGAATGGTTTATTGACCATTCAATATTTTATGTTACAGCGAACCCATTAATTCACAGATTTTGGGCAAATCATGGACGAAAAGCAAGCAACATCGCTGCGAATATTAGATGCAGCGTCTAAACGTTTCTTACATTATGGCTATCAAAAAACGACCATGAATGAGATAGCGCGTGATTTATCAATGTCCACGGGCAATCTTTATCGATTTTACCCATCAAAACTTGATATTGCCGAGGCGCTGGCGCTTAAAAGTGAAAATGTTGAATTTTATGCGCTTGAAAATATTGTTCAGCAAGACATTGCGCCAATTGAAAAACTAAGACGATTTGCCTTTAGAATTTTCAAAGATACTTATGATCATATTGCCGAAAGCAAGAAAATCTATGAAATCGCGCAAGTCATAATTAATGAACGACCAGAATATGCTAATCGCCGCCTCGAACGTGAAAGAAAATTGCTTATTCAAATTTTTGAACAAGGGCAAAACGACAAAAGCGTTGTAATTAACGGCAATTTGGGTGAAACAGCGTTGGCATTTCAATGCGCAACTATGCGTTTTCGCTATGGCTGCCTTCCACAAAATGCGGATTTTGAGGCAATTGCCCATGAATTAGATTTAGTTTTAGACTTAATCATAAGTGGCATATCGGCGAAATAACCGCAAAAACACCTTATTTATAGTAAATATTTGGTTAAAACACGCCCTACGCCATGACTTTTTGCAATGCAGCATTGAACACTGAACATTTTACAAATCATTCATTGACTTTTTAGGTGAAATGTTCTATATGCACATCATATATAAAAAATAGGATTTCTCCCCATGAACAAATTACATAATGATTTACACGTTCCGCACCTTAGTAGCTTGGTAGCAGCTATGGTAATTATGGCAGCCCTTTGGGGTCCACTTGCTGTAATGGCGGCAAAAGTTGCTGGCTATTAATTAGTCACTAAATTGTAAGAGCAAAGGCGCTATTCCAACGGAATGGCGCTTTTTTCTTGCTCCCTGCAAAAATTTTCACCGAATTTATCATTTATTCATGCTAAATGTGTATGTTTTGTGGATATGGAAATGTTTGGGTAATGCATATTCACAAAAATAATAGTAAAAATGACGCCAAATTAACAATTGCGTCGCCATATTTGAATGATGATCCATCGCCATGGATACGAAAGCTTATTTCGTCACCACTTGCGAAGGATGTTCAGATTATTCTTATTGATGACGGCACAAATGATGATGATGCGGATGCCAATATTTGCGCATTACTTGCCAAATGGCCTGGGCCTTCTATTCGTTTAAAGCTTAAGAAAAATGTTGGACGTTCACGCGCGCGAAATATTGCAATTGAACATGCAATGGCAGAATATATTTTATTTATAGATGCCGACATGGTTCCCGCCAATGATGATTTTTTAGAGCGTTATTTTGAAATAATTGATAAAAAATCAGCCGCAGTGGTTTTTGGCGGGTTTAAAGTTCCGCATGTGAATGTGGAACATGATTTAATGCTTTGCTATGATCTTGCGATGCGCTCTGATTGCCAGCCTGCACATTATAGATCAAATCGCGGCGCCTATGCGGTTGCAAGCAATAATTTAATGGCGCTTAAAAAAGTATTTGAAACTGAGCCATTTGACCCAACCTTTAAAGGCTGGGGCTGGGAAGATACTGAATGGGCGATACGCGTTACAAATTCTGGATTTGGATTGTTACATATTGATAATCCTGCGCTTCATCATGGCCTTGATACTTCGCAAACAATGTTGAAAAAATATCGTGAGGCGGGTGATAATCTTGCAATTATGGTCAAAAAGCATGAATTTGCGAACCGATTTTTATCGGTAAAAACCGCCAAAGTTGTTGGAAAATTGCCAATCCATAGATTAATGCGCCCAATCGCAAAATTTGTGACTTTGGATAAGTTGAAAATTATGCCGGTTTTCCTACGCCGCATGGCAATTAAATTTTGGCGCGCTTCATGGGCCGCTGACAGCTTAAAGCAGCTACAACAAAATTAATTCATCGGCTTTAATAAAATATATTAGAATTTACGCTAAAATATAAAAATGAAAGCTGACAAACTAATAATAAGCGTGATAATTCCGACCTTTCACCGTCCACAGGGCGCAAAAGCAGCGGTTGAAAGCATATTTTGCCAAAAAGAAGCACCAGAATTTGAAATTATTCTTGTTGATAATGACAAATCACAAAGCGCAAAACCAATTGCTGATGAACTTGCCATAGAAGCGCAAAAATTGGGAATTAAATTTCAATATTCTGTTGAACCAAATTCAGGCGTTGCCAATGCACGTAATTGCGCAATAAAACTTGCATCTGGGGAATATGTTGCATTTTTGGATGATGATGAAGTTGCCTTTCCCGATTGGCTTGAAAAAATTTATTCAACAGCAAAAAACACAAATGCACATGTAATTTTTGGCCCAATTGAAGCACGACTTCCGCAAGGCTCGGATGCACCAAGTGAATATTTTCAGGCATTCTTTTCAAGGCCAGATGAGTGGGATGAAGGCTTTATCACCAAACATTATGGTTGCGGCAACAGTCTTATGCACCGCGAATTTGTTTTAAGTGGCGACACGCCCTTTAACCCAATTACCAATGAAACGGGCGGTGAAGATGATTTATTATTCCGCGAAGTTGAGGCAAAGGGCGGCAAATTTGCATGGTCAAAACAAGCATGGGTTTATGAAGATGTTCCGCGCCACCGCGCATCATACGCTTATTTAACCCCACGCGCATTTGCCTTTGGTCATAATACTACATCGCAATGTTTTGATAAAAAGAATCCAAATTATGTTGCCGGCATAATTTCGATGGCGCGAGGTAGTTTACAGACAATTGTCATGGCCCCTGTCGCACTTGGGCTTTGGGTTATTGGACATAAAAAACGCGCATGGGCATATGATAAAATGTTGCGTGGTCTTGGTAAGGTTTTGTGGTTTGGGCCGTTTAAACAGAATTTTTATGGCGAAGCGGCAAAAAAATATTTATCACTATAGATAACATTTGACACCGGTATCATTTTAAAGCAAAATCGACTTATGAAAAAGTTGATTTGTAAAAATATTGCGCTTTTTTG
>CAZKYS010000170.1:0-4260 GCA_964557085.1 uncultured Caulobacteraceae bacterium | reverse complement strand
CAAATTATACCGCTTAGGATACAACCTGTTAGTATAAGGTGGCTATTGTTTTGAAGATGTAAAAAGCCGCTATAAGTATGCCCATCAAGTGGATTATATAATTTTCCTGTCCAACCATTTTTATTAGGTTTAATCTCACTAATCATAATAGTGCCAACGAGATTTCTACTTCTTAGGTTTTTATCGGGGTTTTTAACATCTTTCCATGCTTCGCCAGTTTTGGGGTCGTTAGGGATTGTAAAACTATGAATTTTTCCGCACGTAAAACTAGAACATTTTTCAAGTCTTATATTCGTGCTTTTATCTTGTGATTGCCAAACACCATCTAGCTCATTGGCAAAAGAATTAGCTGGCACAAAAGACAATTGTGTACCAATTAATATAAGTAAACATTTATTTATATAATTACTAAGAGTCATATCTACACCATAATTTTATAAGAAATAATTTATTTGAAGTCTAGGGCGCTTCCGATGAAGCGAATGAATGAAGTTCCAATCTCTTCTTTGGTTCTAACATTCATGAATAAACGGCTTAAAACACCATCTGCTGAGGAAAGAATAATTAAAGCGGCATCTTGTGGTATTATATTTTTTGAAATTTCACCGCGATTTTGGGCGGCCTCTATTGCTTTAGCCAATGCATTTATAGTTTCAAGTTCAGACTTAACAAGCACTTTTGCAACATGTTCGTTGCGAAGACCTTCGGCAAGAACTTCAAGCCTTAATTGCATGATTTTAAATAGACCATCATCTTTAGAAAATTTTTCAACAACTAAAGAAAGCCCATCTTTAAAACTATTAGCATTGGAAATTTCTTTTATGATTTCAATATCAGATTTAAGATCTTCCTCGATTAGGGCAATTATCATTTCATCTTTTGATTTAAAATATTGATAGATATTTGCACTACTTACTTTGGCAATCTGCGCTATTTGCTGCATATTTGTTGGATGGAAGCCCTTTTGTGCAAAGCAATTGCGCGCGCCATCAAGAATTTGTTTGCGCCTATCTGCACGCGCATCAATATCTATTGGTCTGCCGATGTGTTTTTTTTGTAATTCATTATCCATTTTGATTTATATAAATGACTATTCATTTATGTCAATAGGTAATGCAAGTCTTAAGATAAAATACCCTAAATCTATAAATTTATACGATTTCTAATGTGTATGATTCAATAACCAAATTTGCCAAAAGCTTTTTTGCCATTTCATCGGCGCGGGCTTTGGCTTTGGTTTCATCGGTTTCATTTAGTTCAAGCATAATGGTTTTGCCGATATGAACATCTTGAACTTCATCAAAGCCAAGGCCGTGCAAAGCGTGTGCAACTGCGCGCCCTTGAGGATCCAAAACGCCATTTTTTAATTTAATATCAACGCGAACTTTCATTTTAACACTCTACTATGCTTCAAGGGCAGAATTTGGATCTTTGAAAATACCAAGGCGGGTTGCAACTTCGGTATATGCTTCGGACAAGCCGCCCATATCTTGGCGGAAGCGGTCTTTGTCTAATTTATTATTGCTTTTTGCATCCCAAAGGCGGCAAGAATCAGGGCTGATTTCGTCGGCCAAAACGGTGCGAACCATTTCACCTTCAAAAAGCCTGCCAAATTCCAATTTAAAATCGACAAGGCGAATACCAACAGCGGCAAAAATTCCCGATAGATAATCATTAATGCGCAATGCAAGCGCCATAATATCATCTAATTCTTGGGTGGTTGCCCAATTGAATGCGGTAATATGTTCTTCGGCAACCATTGGATCGCCTAATTCGTCGTTTTTATAATAAAATTCAACGATTGAACGTGGCAAAACTTCGCCTTCGGCAATGCCAAGTTTTTTCGCAATTGAACCCGCGGCAATATTGCGAACCACAACTTCAAGCGGGATAATTTCAACTTCACGAATTAATTGTTCGCGCATATTAAGACTGCGAATAAAATGGGTTGGAACGCCAATAGAATTCAAATGCCCCATGATAAATTCAGAAATGCGGTTATTTAAAACGCCTTTTCCTTCGATGATTGCGTGTTTTTGCGCGTTAAAGGCGGTCGCATCATCTTTGAAATATTGAATCAATGTGCCAGGTTCAGGGCCTTCATAAAGGATTTTGGCTTTACCTTCATATATTTTTTTGCGCCGAGACATTGATTTATCCTTTAAAATTTTGCCACAAATTATTTTGCAAGCGACATAGACTTAAATTAGCCTGTCCCCTAGCACATACTATCTATTACAATCAACTTTGGAATACGTCTTTTGGCGTAATTTTACGGTTTGTGTTCACATAATTATTACACAAACCTGCCTAAATTATTTTTAAGCGCAAAATAATGCATTTCTACAGACTAATACTTTCGAAAGCCTTGATTCAAACGCAAAGGAAATATATTTGGAAGTATTATTTAAACACTGAGAGTTATATTATAAAAATGACCCAATTTGATGATCGCGAAAAAGCAGAAGAACGTAAATTTGCAACCAAAGAAGAAGCTGAATTCAAAGCTAATGCCCGCCGCAATAAATTGGTTGGCCTTTGGGCTGCACAGCTTTTGGGTTTAGAAGGCGATAAAGCAAATGCTTATGCTTCAAGTCTTGTAGTTGAAGATTTAAAAGAAGCGGGCGACCAAGACGTTATAAATAAATTAAAATCTGATTTTGCGGCGGCTAAAATTGATGTTTCAGAACATCAAATCGAACGTGAAATGGCAAAATCACTTGAACAAGCACGTAGCGAATTGGGTGCTTAAATGAAAAAAAGGCTTATGCAAACTTTTGCTATTATAAGTTTGCTAAGCCTTTCTTCTTGCGCCTCTATGTTTGACCGCGAACAAATCCAAAAGAATGCCATAAATGATTGTTTCAAACATGGTGGCAATTGGGATTATGAAAATAAATTTTGCAAAGGCGCAAAATCGGACAATACTTACGCAAGAAATGAGGATGAGTTTAAGAAACAATATCCTTGGGCAAAATGGAAGAAAAAATGAAACGCGCGATTTTTCTTATGATTATTTCAAGTTTTGCCATTGGTGGTTGCGCGCTTGCACCTGTTGAAACTGATCCACAAAAACGCCAAGCACGTTGGGATGCGATGCGTCAAGATTGCTATGCCAATGGCGGCGTTTGGAATGATAATAATCATTCATGCCAAGGGCGCGACAGAAAATACTAATCGCGATAATCAAGTTTCACGATTTTATAATTCTTTGCCTTAAGCGCATCTAATAATTCTGGCAAAGCTTCGATATTAATTTTTTGATTATCGTGCATCAAAACAATCCCCGAATTATTATTCTTTTCAAGACCATTTAGGACATTATTTATAATGGTTTCGACTGTTGCACTTGCTTCCCAATCATAAGCAATCACATCAACCGACATTATATTAAAGCCATTATCATTGGCATGTTTAATCAAATTATCGGTATTTTTAAGAAACGGAAATCTATAAAAAGGTGCAGATTTATTGCCTAAAGCGCTTTTTGCAACTTGCCTTACATGCTCAAAATCTTCTATTTGTGCATTGTTTTCAAGGCTTTGCATTGAAAGATGCGAATAAGAATGAAGCCCAATTGAATTACCAGATTTTAAAACCTCACGCCCAATTGTAGAATTCTTTTCAATATTATTGCCGATCATAAAAAAAGTTGCATTGGTGCAATTCTCTTTAAGTATTGAAATTATGGACGGGGTCACATCATCTGTTGGCCCATCATCAAAAGTTAAAACAACTTCATAAGGTTTCAAATCAAGTTTTTGAAACCCAACAGAACCAAAATTTTGCCCCTTAAATTGCGCAAGATTGATTGTTCTTGATACGCCAATTTTACCAATGCATTTATTGGAATTATTAAAAATAGGGGCGCTGCTGCAGCCAAAAAGAAATAAAGGCAAAATGGCGAAAATAGAATTTAGCAATCTTACTTTACTATTTTTCGCCATAAATTTACCCCATAAATTGTGGAAGCCAATTTTCATAAGTTTCGCGCATTTTTGAAACTTTTACATTAAGTGCGCCCGCAATTTCCAAATTATCACCCGCACAAACCCCAATTTTTGAAAGTTTAAGGCCAGATTTGATAATGTTTTCATGCACAATTGCTTCATTTTCAGGTGAAACAGCAATTAAGTAGCGCGCCTGATTTTCGGCAAAAAGGGCGGCGGTTTTTGGTAAATTATCATCAATCATGCCAACAATGCCAATATCTGATGCCATTGCAAGTTTTGCCAAACCAAGGGCAAGACCGCCATCGGA
>CAZKYS010000169.1:0-4260 GCA_964557085.1 uncultured Caulobacteraceae bacterium | reverse complement strand
AGAAGATGCAAGTTTATTACGATAAGGATTGTGATTTAGGTTTAATCAAAGATAAAACCATCGCAATCGTCGGTTATGGTTCACAAGGTCACGCACACGCGCTTAATTTGCGCGATTCTGGTTGCAAAAATGTGATTGTTGCTTTGCGCGAAGGTTCTGCGACCGCTAAAAAAGCCGAAGGTGAAGGCTTTAAAGTTGTTAGCGTTACTGAGGCTGCAAAAACCGCCGACATTCTTATGATTGTTACCCCAGACGAAGGTCAAGCAGATCTTTATTCTGCGGAAATTGGCCCATATTTAAAAGCAGGCCAAACATTATTTTTTGCGCATGGCTTCTCTGTTCATTTTGAACTTATCCAACCGCCAAAAGATGTGAATGTTGCATTAGTTGCACCAAAAGGCCCGGGGCACACTGTTCGCGGTGAATATCAAAAAGGTGGCGGCGTTCCATGCTTATTTGCAATTTATCAAAATGCTGATGGCAATGCGGAAAATATCGCGCTTGCTTATGCTTCTGGTGTTGGTGGTGGTCGTTCGGGCATTATCCAAACTACTTTCCGTGAAGAATGCGAAACTGATTTATTCGGTGAGCAAGCGGTTCTTTGCGGCGGTGTGGTTGAACTTATCCGCGCAGGTTTTGAAACCCTTGTTGAAGGTGGCTATGCCCCTGAAATGGCATATTTTGAATGTTTGCATGAAGTTAAACTTATTGTTGACCTTATTTATGAAGGCGGCATTGCCAATATGAATTATTCAATTTCCAACACTGCGGAATATGGCGAATATGTAACTGGCCCACGCATTATTACCCCTGAAACCAAAGCGGAAATGAAACGCGTTTTGACCGACATTCAAACCGGCAAATTCACCCGCGATTGGATGCTTGAAAACCGCGCTGGCGCCCCAATGTTCAAAGCCACCCGCCGCTTAGTTGGCGAACACCAAATCGAAGAAGTCGGCCACAGATTACGCGCCATGATGCCTTGGATTGGTAAAAACAAATTGGTCGATAAAGCGAAGAACTAACCCCTGTCATCCCCGAAAATCCAAAGGATTTATCGGGGATCTCATGGAATAGCGCACAGACCACCAAGATTCCCGATGTTTTCTTTGAAAAGTCACAGGATGACAGAGTTAAACAGGCGATCCATTGGGTCGCCTTTTTTACAAAGTGCAGAAGATATAGTTTGAATGATTACGTGAAATGCTGTTGCAATGCATTAATTACCAACTAAAACTTCCGTCAATAATAGAGTTTGCTAACTCATAATGCCAATTAGTTCTCATGTTGGTTTCATATTTAGCGGTTTTAACATTCTTATATTTGGGTGGTGACGAAGAGTTATAAATAATTGTTTTCTTGGCACTATTATCGTCAGTGAGTTTAACGAACAAATCCTGGTAATCTTTGCCGCCAATAAATACGATTTCATCGTCCTTATCTGCAATAAGTTGTTGAAAATCTAGATATTTGTCACGCTTTTTTCTTTTCGCACTCTTCGGGACATTTGCGGCATTTGAAAACGTAATATTGTAATCTGGCAGAAGAAATTCCGCACCAACTAAGCCCCATCCAGCCGATAGTATGAATATGTTTGAGGCTCCGAATTTGCTAACCAGAGCCCGATATTCGTTCCTACTATACAATTGGAAAGCCCTTTTAAGGCCGAATGGATTCGTGCCATTTGCATTATAGTCTATAAGATTTTCTCGCCAAGATTTTCCATTTTCTGCAATGCTTTCTGGGTGAGTATAAAAATACTTATTGCCTAGGGGAGCCAACTCGGGGGACGCTACGAATTTTACTGTACGTCCATCAGAAGTCTTAAAACTACCCGCAGCAGGATTCTTCGTTCCAGCGCACTGAATCACAAACTTTACTGTCATCTCATTTCCCCTATTAGTCTCTCTAAATCATCCAAGAAAGTCGGATCGTATTCATCACCAACATAATTATTATTCCAAAGTCCCGAATTCCTAACTCTTTCGCGATTGGAATATATCCCAAGCCAATTTTCATCGCCCCATCCATATTCCATATTAAATTTGCTTATTAGGGCGATCGAATTTCTTTCGATTCTTGAACGCATACTATTTGGTGAAGGTTCATCTTCGATTTCTAGCCATAGAAATGGCATATTGCCAATTTCGCCTGAAACGATTGCTTCTAGAGGTTTTTCGCTTTCTTTTATTGATTTCTCTGCATTATTTCCTATTCCCCAAGTTGAAATACAAAGATTATCACGCCTAATAATCGCTTCACCAACTAAGAGTCGAAAAATCGAGCCGCGATGGTTGCCACAGCCATCAATTGCGTTACCGCGATGCTGAGCGAGCCTTTTCCAAAGTGTGGTTTTGCTCCCATTTGAAACTGCATGTGTTCCAATCCTAGTTACTCTTGGAAACTTGTTGCCGAGAACGTTTTCACTCTTTCCAAGAAATATATAAAGTCCACGATTTGGCCATTTGTTTTTTCCACTGCAATTACTTAGTTGTCGTATTGAGTTTTTGTCAGATGATGCATTATCCAATAGACGATAAAATCGCAAAGTATCATGTTCCAATGTGTTGGTGGGCATTTATTTATTAACTCCAATGTTCCTTTTAGTCCTCTTGGTACATGTACTTACTAAAAAAAATCGCGGTATCTGCTTCATTTTTTTTATTTGTTTTCTCCGCAAGGATGGATTTGCATTTAATACTTTTAAATTCTAAACCAAATTGTGCACAGTATTGAATTTCGTCCCTATGAAGCCATTTGGTTCTAGATTCTTTTGTAATTGCTAAGAGTGATATTGTCGTCCCCATTAATAATATTATAATAGTCATTACTATTACAGTAGATGCTAGCAATTTTATCAGCCACATTTGAAAATTTCCTCAAAAAGTATTTGCAAATATTATGCCTCGCGCTTTACTTTGTAAAGATTGCCTTCAAATTATCGCGACCGATATTGACGTATTGAAAATTGCTATGGGTGGAGTATTTATCTTGCACCGCGCGCAATTAGAGTTCATCTGCCCTTCAATTCACTAGAGGTTGGGTAGAAACTTCTTGATTTCCCCGCCCAAACTTATCATATACACACATATTCTAATCATCCCGCAAATCGAGGAAAATTATGCCTGAACTACGTTCAAAAACTTCAACTGGTGGAAGAAATATGGCGGGGGCGCGTGCGCTTTGGCGGGCGACGGGCATGAATGATGGTGATTTTCAAAAGCCAATCATTGCGGTTGTGAATAGTTTCACCCAATTTGTGCCGGGGCACATGCACCTTAAAGATATTGGTCAATTGGTTGCGCGTGAAATTGAAAAAGCTGGCGGCGTTGCCAAAGAATTTAATACAATTGCGATTGATGACGGTATCGCAATGGGGCATGGCGGAATGCTTTATAGTCTGCCATCGCGCGAATTAATCGCCGATAGTGTTGAATATATGGTCAATGGGCATTGCGCCGATGCGATGGTTTGCATTTCCAATTGCGATAAAATCACCCCTGGAATGTTAATGGCGGCAATGCGCCTTAATATACCCGCGATTTTCGTATCTGGTGGCCCAATGGAGGCGGGTAAGGCGATAATTGATGGCAAAACCCATTCGCTTGATTTGGTTGATGCCATGGTTCAGGCGGGTGATGAAAATATTTCCGATGAACAGGTTGATGCCGTTGAGGCAGCGGCATGCCCAACCTGCGGTTCATGCTCTGGCATGTTCACCGCCAATTCAATGAATTGCTTAACCGAGGCGATGGGATTATCACTTCCAGGTAATGGCACAGTGGTAGCAACACATACTTTCCGTGAAAGCCTTTTCAAAGAGGCGGGAACACGCATCGTTGATTTATGCCGCCAATATTATGAACAAAATGATGAAAGCATTTTGCCGCGCAATTTGGGTTCAAAGGCAGCGTTTGAAAATGCAATGGCGCTTGATGTGGCAATGGGTGGTTCAACCAATACGGTTTTACACATTCTTGCCATCGCTAAAGAAGGCGGCATTGATTTCACAATGGCCGATATTGATAGGATCTCGCGCGGCGTGCCATGTATCTGTAAAGTTGCCCCTGCCGTTTCGGATGTTCATATCGAAGATGTTCACAAAGCAGGCGGTATTTATGGCATTATGGGTGAATTGGCGCGTGGTGGATTGTTAAAAACCGATGTTCCAACCGTTCATTCAAAAACAATGGAAGAAGCATTGGCAATATGGGATATTATGGTCACAAATTCGCAAGAAGTTGACCAATTCTATCGCGC
>CAZKYS010000168.1:0-4265 GCA_964557085.1 uncultured Caulobacteraceae bacterium | reverse complement strand
ATGGCAAAGCCCAAAGGCCATTTGATGCCGATGATGATTTTTCACGCAACCTTGTTGAACGCGGTATAAAAGAAGCAAAAGAACAAGCCCAAAGGCTTTTAGAAATTGGCTTTACGCCCGAAATAGCGCTTGTATCATCGGCCAATAGGGCCTTTCAAACATGGCAGGCAGCCAAAGAAATTTTTCCCAATTCACAAGAAATAATAACAAGGGATTTATATTTGGCATCACCGAATATTTATTGGCAACATGTTATTGATACCAATCTTAAGAATGTAATGCTTATTGCCCACGACCCCGGGCTTCATGATTTATGTCGCTTCTTTCTTAAGGGTAATGATGAAACAATTGACGCCCATTATCTTGCCGCAGATTTACCAACCGCAGGAATTGCATGGTTTAGGCGCGATAAAAATATAAAAAGCGGTATGAAATTAATATCCCATCTTCGCCCAATTAAGACCGCCGATTAAAAAGTTGACGATATGCCACTTTTTTGCAAATATTAAAAAAAGAGGTAATATGGAAAATTTACAAGAGATAAAAACGTCAAAAAAGCGCATTGAAAATAAATTGCGTAATCGCGAACAAATACTTAATGCGGCACGTTTGGTTTTCTTGGAAATTGGTTACGAAACTTGCAATATACGCGACATCATAAGACGAACAAACCTTGCATCTGGTACTTTTTACAATTATTTTAAAACCAAAGAAGAAGTATTTATCGCGCTTCATGATAGTGCTTTATCGCGCTTTAGGCCGCATATAAAAACCGCATTTGAAGAAGCGGATGGCGATTTTGGAAAATTTATCTATAAGGCGTTTTTAAGCTATTTTAATTTTAAACGCGAAGAATTGCTTGTTAATAGTCATAATAATAAAATTTTGACGGCGTCGGCAAACAACCAAACCCCTGAAGCTTCTGCGCTTTTTAATGAAATTTCGACCTATCTTAATTCCTTTTGTATTGACGGGAAATATTGCCATATCAATAGCCAATATCTTGTAAGTTCATGCATTGGTATTGCTCAAGAATTGGGGCGCATACTTGTAAAAGATGAAAATCAAAGCGCGCATGAACTTGCCAAATTCTCAACCCAATTTGTTATTGGCGGGATTTTAAATATCAAATAAATTAAGCGGCACGCAAAGACTTCATAACAACGCCATGAAGTTCTTGAACTAAAATATCGCGCATCTGTGATTGCGCCAATGGTGTATTTATTAAAACTTCCATTGATTGAATATGCGCGGCAACAACATCGATGCGCAATCTATTTGATGCATTACATTTATCAACATAAGTATTGAGCGACCAACAAATTTTTGCCAATTGATGATCATCAACTTCCTTTGCAATTGACATAACTTCGTGTGTTGCATTGCTTAATTCGGACAAGGCTTCTTTTTTTCCTGCTTTTAACATAGCAACCAATTGATGAAGTTTTTTGGCAATAGTGTTCATTTGGTTTTTTGCGCGTGTTTCAGCAGCAATTCCAATTGATAATTCCATTGGATCATCATGACGGCGATATGGGCCATAAAAATCATGGTTTTGCTTTTTTGCACGCCGACATGGGCCAATATAATTATCAACAACTATGAAATCACGTGGTGTCTCAACAACCTCTTTTAACCTATCCCAAACCGATTTGTTTGAAATTGGTTTAAGGACAAAGGTGTCAACGCCTGAATTACGCGCTTCTATTATTTGGCTTCTCAAATTATTGGAAGTGATCATAATTATTGGCACTTGGCGCAAAACGCTATTACTTGAGTGGCGAATTTTTTGTGCAAATTCAAGGCCGTTCATTTCCGGCATTACCCAATCGCAAATAATTATATTTGGCATAAAACTTTGCAAAACTTCGCATGCTGCACGACCATTTTCAGCAACCTCAACGCGCGAAACGCCCATTGCGCGAAGAATTTCATTAAGCAAGTTACAATAGAACGGTTGATCATCAATAACCAACACGGAAAGCTGCGCAGGTTTAAGCGCTTTTCCTTTTCGTTCTATAATAGTCAAAAAACTACTCCATACTTGTCTATAGATACAATAAATATGATTAATTTAGCCTTACCAAAACCCATTTAAAAACCTAAATTAGCACTAGCTTTAGTGCCTTCAAAGCAACAAAAACCAATATTTATTCTCAAGTAATGATTTTTATTAGCGTCACTAGGTTCATTTATTTTGTATCTCTGCTAATTACAAAATATGAGCAAGAACATCAAAATACATAAATTAAAAAACCCCCTATCACTTGATTGTGGTGCAATTTTAAAAAATGTTGAAATTGGCTATGAAACCTATGGGGAATTGAATTCAGAAAAAACCAATGCGATTTTGATTTGTCACGCTTTATCAGGTGACCAATTCGTTTCCCTAACCAATCCAATGACAAAAAAGCCTGGTTGGTGGTCTGCGGTAATTGGCCCAGACAAATTAGTTGATACTAATAAATATTTTATCATTTGCACCAATGTTTTAGGTGGCTGCATGGGTTCAACTGGCCCAATGTCAAAAGATGAAAATGGTAAAGCCTATGGCCTTAATTTTCCCGTTATAACTATTTCGGACATGGTTCGCGCACAAAATCAATTGCTTGACGATTGGGAAATTCCAAATCTTTTTGCGGTAATTGGTGGATCAATGGGCGGAATGCAAACCCTCGATTGGGTTGCAAACTACCCTGATAGAATTTTCTGCGCCGTTGCAATTGCAACTGCGGCACGTCATTCTGCGCAAAATATTGCCTTCCACGAAGTTGGTCGTCAGGCAATTATGGCAGACCCCGAATGGCAAAAAGGCCAATATATTGAAAAAAATACTTTCCCCAATAAAGGCCTTGCGGTTGCAAGAATGGCGGCACACATAACCTATATGTCCGACAGTGCATTGCACCGTAAATTTGGGCGCAATTTGCAAAATCGTGACGCGCTTGCCTTTGGTTTTGACGCCGATTTTCAGGTTGAATCCTATCTTCGCCACCAAGGGGCAAGCTTTGTTGATAGGTTTGATGCCAATTCATATTTATACATCACACGCGCGATGGATTATTTTGATTTGGCGGCAAATTTTGACGGCAAACTTACCAATGCCTTTGCAAATTTCAAAGGTCGTGCTTGTGTTGTTAGTTTCTCCTCCGATTGGCATTATCCGCCAAGTGATAGCCGCGCGATTGTTCGCGCCATGATGGCGGCGGGTGTTCATGTTTCAGCACTTGAAGTTGAAACCGATAAAGGCCATGACGCATTCTTACTTGATGAACCCGTGTTCCACAAAGCACTTGAAGGGTTTTTGGATGCCGCATCAAAGGAGAAAAGCCTATAATGACTTGGCGCGCTGATTATACTGCGATTTTGAATGCTGTGCCTAATGGGGCGCGTGTGCTTGATATTGGCTGTTCTGATGGTCAATTGATGCAAATCCTTCAAAATGAAAAAGGCGCAATTGTGCGCGGCATGGAAATCTCACAAGATGGTGTTAATGCCTGCGTTGCCAAAGGGCTTTCTGTTATACAGGGTGATGCTGATTTAGACCTTGGGCTTTTTGCCAATGATGCTTTTGATATGGTGGTTTTATCGGACACGATACAGGCAACATTAAAACCAAAAAAAATCCTTGAAGAATTAAAACGAATTGGCAAACGCGCCATTATTTCACTTCCCAATTTTGGGCATTGGAGTGTGCGGCTTAATCTTTTGATTAATGGCACAATGCCAGTCACCAAGGATTTGCCATCAACATGGTATGAAACCGCAAATCTTCACCTTTGCACCATCAAGGATTTTTGTAATTTGGCGCACCAAAGCGGTTTTAAAATCATTTCAATCACCCCAGTTAATGGGCAAGACCTTGGAGCACCGCGCCAAGATTGTGGTGGTTTCATAAATCTTTTGGCGCAGACTGCGGTCTTCATTTTAGAGCGTGAATAATGGTAAAACTTACCAAGGCGCAAATTCACGAGATTTTTGAAATTCTTGCACGCGAACGCCCCGAACCAAAAACCGAATTAAATTATACCAATCCATTCACTTTATTATGCGCCGTCGCATTTTCGGCGCAATCAACCGATGTTGGGGTTAATAAGGCCACAAAGGCGCTTTTTGAAAAATATGACAACCCGCAAAAAATGCTTGAACTTGGTGAAGAAGGTTTGGGCGAATATTTAAAATCAATTGGCCTTTGGCGGCAAAAAGCAAAAAATGCGATTGCCATGTCGAAAATTTTGATTGAAAAATTTGGCGGCGAAATTCCC
>CAZKYS010000167.1:0-4309 GCA_964557085.1 uncultured Caulobacteraceae bacterium | reverse complement strand
GGACGTAAAAATGACCCTACAAGTGCATGACGAATTGGTTTTTGAATGCGAAGAAAATATCGCTGATGAGGCCTGCAAAATAATCAAAGCCACAATGGAAAAAGCTGCAATGCCTGCATTGCAATTATCTGTTCCCCTAATAGTCGAAGCCAATTACGCTAAAAACTGGGGCGATGCGCACTAGATACGCTTACCCCAAAACTAGTTTTATGGTAGTTTTGGGGTAAGGCGCAATATTTTTCCCTCTGGTTCATCGGTTAGAATCCAGATTGAACCATCGGGGGCGGTTTTTATGTTTCTGAAGCGGGTTTTTTGGTCGGTTAAGAAAGTTTCTTCTTTTTTTACTTTACCATTTTCCAAATCAACGCGGCGCAATTGTTGACCCGCGAGGGCGGAAACCAAAATATCGCCTTTCCATTCTTTGAATAAATCCTTGTCATAGAATGTTGCCGCACTTGGTGCGATTGATGGAACCCAATATAAAAGTGGTTGTTCCATCCCCGCCATTGCCACATAATCGGATATTTTTAGGCCAGTATAATCAACGCCATAGGTAATTTTTGGCCAGCCGTAATTTTTGCCTTTTTCTAAAACATTAATCTCATCACCGCCCATTGGGCCGTGTTCGATTTCATAAATTATGCCATTTTGGACATCCTGCGTAAGCCCTTGGGGGTTACGATGCCCGATTGAATAAATTTCAGGCCGCCAGCCCGTAACATTGCCAATCGGCTTGCCATCAAAATCAAGATTTATAATTTTCCCAAGATCATTTTGCGGGTTTTGCGCCTGTTCTTTAAAGTCAAAACCTTCGCCCAAAGATAATAAAATGCTTTGATTTTTGGGAAATAAAATACGCCCGCCAAAATGGGCAGTGCCTTTTTTCTTAATATTATTGCTAAAGATTTCTTTTACATCACTTAAAGCGCCATTTTCAAACTTGGCCTTTAGAAGCGTGGTGGCATTCTCATCCTTTGTGCCTTTGGCGTATGTGATATAAATTATATGATTATTGGCATAATCAGGATGGTTGGCAATATCAAAAAGCCCCGCCTGCCCATCATATAAAATATCTTTTGGCAGGCCATCTATTGGCGGTGATAATTTATTATCTTTCAAAAGCCGCAAACGCCCCGCTTTTTCAGTTACCAAAACCGAACCATCGGGCAGAAAATCCATACCCCACGGAAATTCCAAACCTTGTGCCAATGTTTCAACATTAATGGCCATTACTGATTGTGGTGTAGTATCAGAGCGCGGTGCATCCGCCCCTTTTTGATAACATGAAGATAGTAAAAACGCGGCAAGGATGATTGAAAATTTACGCATCCCCAAACCTATCACAAATTTTAAGGTTTCAAAAGAATGCTTTTTTCAAACCGCGCAATGAATTTCCAACATAAATATGCTGCGCAGCATTTAAATCATCAAAATGCAATATTTTTTCGTAAGCTTTGCCAATTTCAAGTAATTTTTGGCGCAAAACCCCATTTAAAAGGCCGCATTTCTCCGGCGGCGTCGCAAGTTTTCCATCGCCAAAATCAATAAAAATATTTGTGCGCGACCCTTCGGTTAACTCCCCGTTTTCATTGACATAAATAACTTCATCAAAGCCTTGGGATTTGTATTTTTCCCATTCTTCATCATAGATTTTACGATTTGTGGTTTTATAATAGAGCCATGGATTATTACTTTGCATGATAGTTTTTGAAAGTGCGATTTTCCAATCTCTATCATTATTTGTAAATTCGAAAATCTCAACACCATCCGATGTTTCATCAATCGAAATTCTAATGCGGGCTTGGTTCCATGCAATATTATCGGCAACATTTTTTAGCATGTGCCGAATATAATTTTCATCGAAGCGCAACCCAAAATGCTGCGCAGCATTTTTAAGGCGCGCAAGATGCATTTCAAGGTTTTGATAGCCTTTATCACGCGTCCAAAGCAGGGTTTCAAAAATTGCAAAATCATCTTGCGATTTGGTTAGGAAGTCTGATTTCAATATACATTCTTGATATTCTTTTTGTGCAATTGAATCATAAACAATGCCCGAACCAATTCCAAGACTTAATTTATCATCCTTTATTATCGGGCTTCTTATTGCAACATTGAATTTAGCATCGCCATTTGGCTCAATCATACCAATTGCACCGCAATAAATATCGCGCGGTGCATTTTCGGTTTCAAAGATTAATTCTTCTGCGCGAATTTTGGGGCAACCAGTGATTGAACCCGCCGGTGAAATGCTGCACAAAATATCCGCAGCATTTTTTTGCGGTAAAAGCTTTGCATTCACCTTCGAAATCATTTGCAAAAGGGTTTGATAGGTTTCAATTTCAAATAATTTTGGCACTTTAACCGAACCTGCAACCGAAATCTTTGCCAAATCATTGCGCATCAAATCAGTTATCATCAAATTTTCGGCGCGTTGCTTTTCATCATTTAAAAGCGCATCAAAGGCATTTTCTTTATCTGTTGAAATTGTGCCTTTCATTGGGTGGGTTTCGATATTTTGCCCATTTTTTTCAAAAAATAATTCGGGGCTTAGGGATAAAATCTGCGCATCATCCATTTCAATAAAAGCGCAATATTTTGCCCTTTGGCGGGTGCGTAATTTTTCATAAAGCGCGACTGGCGAACCTTCAAAATCCATATCTGCTTTTATGGTTAAATTAGCCTGATAAATATCGCCTTTTTCAATATTGATTTTGATTTTATTGAATTTTTTTGTGTATGATTTTAAATCATCACTATAATTTACCGCCCCCAACCTAAATCCTGCGCCCTTATTTTTGTGTGCCAATAAACGCCCTATTGCGCCCGAATTTGTCTTTCGCAGGCAATCAAAAACCCCAAAGCATAGAAGCGGGAAATCTGATTGTTTGGCAAAATCCTTGGTCTTTTCTTCAAAGCAAAGACCAAGTTCATAGGAAACAAAGCCTGCCAAATAATAGCCATTTTTCTGCGCAGCATTTATTTTGGCGATTGCGCCTTCAATTTCATCAATTTGATTGGCAATAATGGTTTCAATCGGGTTTTGAAAAATTTGTGCCGCGCCATTATTATGCGAACAATCCTCCAAAAGCAGCCAATTAATGTGCATTTGCGCTTAATTCACCATGCCACAGGCTTTGATAATTTGTGCATCATCTGGCGCATAAGGCAATGTTCGAACAATCGACATAATCACACATTCATCTTTAGTTATGGCATTTGTACACGCACGTTCAGTAGTTTTTGTTGGATCAGGGCCGCAATCATAGCCTTTTGAAGAAAGTGATTTTTCAACATCCGCGCCATTTGAACCTACAGGGAAAGCGGTCACTAATTCTTGTTTGAATTTTTCGGTTTCAACCTTATCAACATCAAAATTGGCAACAACTTTTTCACCCTGCTTTGCCTCTTGCGCAGGGGCGGCTTCTTCTTTTGATGAATCTTTGAATTTTATTGCATCGCAAGATGTAATAAAAAATGTGGCGCAAAGTGCTAAAACAATTCTTTTCATCTATTCACCAAAGCGCCAAACGCTTCCCTCTGGTCCATCTTTAACTATTACTTTTAATTTTGCCAATTCATCACGAATTTCATCGGCGCGCGCCCAATTTTTCGCGGCGCGAACTTCGGCACGTTCTTTCACAAGCGCATCAATATGCAATTTCAAATCTGCATCATTATCATTATCAGATTTAAACCATTCACTTGGCTTTAATTGCAAAATTCCAAGGATATAACCCGCGCCCAAAAGTGCCGCCAATGCATCTTCCTTTTGCGCGTCATCACTTGCTTTATTGGCATCTTTGATAAGGTCTGCCAAAACTGCCAAGGCTTGTGGGGTGTTTAAATCATCGGCAAGGACATCAATTAATGCCTGTGGAGTTTTAGGCACTATATCATCGCGCCAAATGCTTTCCATTGCCCGGTAGGCGCGGTCAAGCGTCTTGGTTGATTGATTAATCAAATCATCATTCCAATCAAGCGGGGCACGATAATGCGCCGATAACATCGCAAGGCGAATGGATTCACGCGGGAATTTATTGCAAAGCCCCTCAATATCAACCACATTGCCAAGGCTTTTTGACATTTTCTCATTACCGAAATTCAAAAAGCCGTTGTGCATCCAAATATTGGCTAAATGGGTTCCGCCATGCGCACATTCTGATTGCGCAATTTCATTTTCGTGGTGTGGGAAAATCAAATCATGCCCACCGCCATGAATATCAATTGTCATACCAAGATTTTTTTCAATCATTGCCGAACATTCAATATGCCAGCCAGGACGACCTTTGCCAAATGGCGCATCCCAAAA
>CAZKYS010000166.1:0-4340 GCA_964557085.1 uncultured Caulobacteraceae bacterium | reverse complement strand
AAAGCACCAATCATCCCTATAAAAATGATTGCCGACCAAATAGCAGCGGCACAATTTGAAATTATTGAACCATGGATATTAGGGCAAATTGCAATATCACCATCAAATATAAGCAAGGCATTGCATATTACGAGCAATGCAATTGCAAACTCAATTTTACAAGTCAATTAAATTCTATATGTATATTACATTATTTTCGGTAAATTTTATGGTTCTGATTTACTATTGGGTAAGGCATAGCAATTAGTTGACAAAGAACAAAAATGGATTTGATTTTAAAATGGAAAAAGACGAAGAAGTTGATGCAATTGGCCTTTTATCACAAAACTTAGACGTTGACTTAATTGTCAATCTTGAAGACCTTTCTATAATAGAAGCCGTCGCAAAAACAGAGGCTGCATTAAAAAACTCAAAAGTGAATAAAATTTGGTTCAAATTTCCACTGGCAAACCAAAGTGGCAATCACACCTTATTTCACCCAATCGGAAGCTATTTACGTGATAAATTAAAGGCACGCGAAATAGTGCGTGCAATGCCTGCACAAAGCGGCGGTTGGATTGCAAGATTACGATAATCGCGACCATTTCACGCACCCACTTTAACAATAATTCCAAATAATTTAAAGGATAAGAAACGAATGCTGCAAGAGGAAGTTAAGATGGATTCAATAATCCCACCCGTTTCGATGAAAACCTTTGAACAAGATCCAAATGCCTTTGCCCAAGAATTAGGTAAATGGTTTGAAACTTATGGTTTCGCTGTTGTGGCAGATCATGGCGTTGACCAAGACATTATTGACGGCACAGTTGCACGCGCCAAAGAATTTTTCGCACTTCCAACTGACACAAAGAAAAAATATAAAATCGAAGGGCTTGCGGGTGCGCGCGGCTATACACCTTTTGGTGTTGAAACCGCAAAAGATCACCAGATTGCAGACTTAAAAGAATTTTGGCACGCAGGGCGCGAATTACCAAAAGACCATAAATATGCCAATCTTATGATGCCAAATGTTGATGTAACAGAGGTTGATGGTTGGTCTAAATATGTTGATGGTATGTTTAATGGTTTTGATGAATTAGGCAAAAAAATCCTTAAAGCTGTTGCAATATATTTAAAGCTCGACCCTGATTTCTTTGCTGATAAGGTTAATGAAGGCAATTCAATCCTTCGCCTTTTACATTATCCACCAGTAGGTGAAGATGCAACACCAGGTGCAATTCGCGCGGGTGCACATGGCGATATTAATGTAATCACATTATTATTGGGCGCGGATGAGCCGGGCCTTCAACTTTTGGACAAAGAAGGTAATTGGCAAAATGTAATGGCGCCAAAAGGCTGTTTGGCAATCAATGTTGGCGATATGCTTGCACGTCTTACAAATGATAAATTGCCATCATCAATCCACCGCGTAATCAACCCACAGCCAGAACGCGCAAGATTTTCACGCATTTCAACGCCTTTCTTCCTTCACTTCAACCCTGATTATATGATTGAAGGTCTGCCAAATTGCGGTGAGCCAAAATACGAACCAATTACCGCCCAAGGCTTCCTTGAACAACGGCTTAAAGAAATCAAATTGATGTAGGCATCAATAGCGCATTGATTTATGTTCGTTTAAGATAAATCAATGCGCGATAATTCAAATTTTAAAACCTATATAACCATTGCCCTTGCCTTAAGTTCGGGCTTTATATCTTCTATTGGTTTTGGGCTTTTGGCGCCATTGTTTTCTTTGCGTATGGATGATTTAGGCCTAAGCGCAGGTATGATTGGGGTTTTGGTTACAATTGCCGCCAGTGCGCCATTATTCTTAACCCCACTTATTCCAAAACTCTTAAGCAGAATACCCACTAAAAATGCGCTTTTTATCGCAATAATATTAAATATGACGCTTTATTGCTTATTATGTGTCAATAATTCACCACTTCTTTGGACTATTATTCGTTTTTGCTTTTCAATCACTGGCACATTTTTATTTATCGCCTCCGAAAGTTGGATATTAGAGCTTGCGCCACCAAAACAAAGGGGTAAGATTTTTGGCCTTTATGCGGTAATTTTTTATGGCGGTATTGGAATTGGCGGTCTTTTGATTTCCCAATTCACTTATAAATCAAATATTGTGATTTATATTGCGATTTTGCTTAATTTGATTGTCCTTCCCTTTTTTGCAATCAAAACCATTGGCGCATCAAAACCGCATATTGGCGGACAAAAATTTAGCACTACATATAAATTGATTTTCGCAAATATTGCCATTTTCATGCCGGCCTTTGCAATTGGCGGCCTTGAAACTGCGGCATTTAATTTATTCCCAATTTGGTCACGGGAAATCGGTTTTGATGACAAAATGGCGGGCGCAATTTTGGGCGCTGCGGCGATTGGCAATATTGTTTTGCAATTCCCGCTTGGTGCACTTGCCGACAAAATTGGGCGCAAGAATGTTTTGAAGATTATCGCGCTTGCCGCAGTTATTATGCCACTATTTCTTATTAACAACCAAAACACTATTTTGGTTTTGGCGATAATTTGCATTTGGTCAGGATTTGTAACTGGCTTTTACACTATGGGATTGGTTGGAATTGCCGAATATTTCGAACCCCAGAGAATCGCCCTTGCAAATGCCGCCTTTGGAACAACTTATTGTATCGCACAGCTAATTGCGCCAAGTTTTGGCGGCACATTAATGCAGTTTTATGGAAGCTCCGCATTGCTTATAAGCCTATCAATAATAGGCATTTTACCGCTAATAATGCTGTATTTACCGCAAAAAGGTGAAAAGCATTCTTGACTTAGGGCTTGTGATGTGGTGAAGACGCGCTTCATGTTTTTATACCGCATTTGCGGAAGGGATTTGTTATGGCTAAACCTGCCTCGATTAAAATTCGCCTTAATTCATCGGCTGGAACTGGCTTCTTTTATGTAACTAAAAAGAATGCACGTACTAAAACCGAAAAACTTCGCATGAACAAATACGATCCTGTGGTTCGTAAACATGTTGAGTTTGTTGAAGGCAAAATCAAATAAGTTAGGCAAAGTTTCCGTCTAACAAAAAATAGCGCCCTGTTGGGCGCTTTTTTATTGGTTTCTATTAATTACACAAATCAAAAAAAAACGCCCCGAAGGGCGGTTTTTATGGATTGCTTGTTTTATTTATTGGCACGATGGTGCTTATATCATCATCACCCGTTAATTGCGCTACAAAATCATCCTCGGCGATTTCTTTGTCGATTACGGCAATAATTTCGGCATCATTATATGGCGCAACATTTTGCTTTTTATTGAAAACATGCGCAAAATCAAAACTTGAATTTACGCTGCCAATAGTTAAACCACCGCCAATAACAACCAAAAATGCCGCCGCCATCGATCCATAAATGAACATTTTATTTTTCGGCGCACTAGTAGGTGGCGCCAAATCAATATCCATTTGTGCCAAAAATGCATTTACAAACTTATCATTTGGGCAATCTGGTGGATTGCTTGCTTGTGATAAAATATGTTTAAAATCCTGATCCATCATTTCATTCTCAATTCAATGCAAAAGACATAATATTTTGTCCAAAGTTTTCATCATGCTCTTGCAAACATTGTTTCAACGCCTTTTTAGCGCGTGCCAATAAAGATTCAACAGCTTCAATTGTGCAATCAAGGGCGTTTGCAACATCTTTTGCACCCAAACCCTCAAAATAAGTCATAATAATTGCCGCTTTTTGACGCGCGGGCAATTTATCAAGCGCTATATCAATTTGATTTCTTATTTCACCGCGCGTAATCAAATCATCGGTATGCACCTCATTCGATTGTATATTTTCGTCTATTTCATCAAAAATATAGCGATTTTTAGCGCGTAATCTATCAAAGCAATGATTTGTCAAAACCCGATAACACCAAGTTTCAATTTTTGCTTTGCCTGTTTCCCAATCTTTGGCGATTTTCCACAATTTTATAAGCGTTTCTTGCGTTGCTTCTTCGGCATCGTGGGAATTACCTAATATACGATAAGCGGTTCGAAATAACTTTGGCGATAAATTATTGACCAGCGCTTTTGCTGCCTCTTTGTCACCAATAGAAGCTTTTTTCAAATGCCCACATAAAGGGTCGAAAATTAGAAAAGCACTGGTCATATATTTTATTGACCTTTTGGCATAAAGCCACCTTCGCCATGGCCTTTTTTATGGCCTTTATCCATTGCATTGCGCGCTTCGTCACGGCTTATTTTGCCGTCATTATTCGCATCTGCATTATCAAACATTGGCATCGGTAAAGCGGCCCATTCACTACGCGAAATCTTGCCATCTTTATTCGTATCAGGGTCATGCATTTTTTTGCGCTCTTCGAAC
>CAZKYS010000165.1:0-4382 GCA_964557085.1 uncultured Caulobacteraceae bacterium | reverse complement strand
CAAACTGCGGTGGCTTTTGGCATTAAAACTTCGGACATCAAATTCTCCGTATGGCTGTGCTATGCGCATTTTCACGCGATGGGCACTAAAAATTTCGTGAATAGCTTTCTTTATACCTTTGAGGATGATTTTAAAAGTAGTTTGCTGCTATTGGCCTTTTTCAACAATAATCTGTGCAGTGGTTTTTTTACCATCTTCAGAACTTGCCATTATTTGCGCCGCCATTTTTTGTGTATCATTCACATAATTTGACATTGCCATTTTACCAATCGTCATATTGGCATTTGATTTATAGCCATTTTCGACAAAGGTTTTATTATAAAAATCAACAACTTTCTGTGGCTCATCGCTTGTTTCAAAGCTAAACATCAATGCATCACTTTTTTTATTGGCATCCATTTCCTTGGTGTTTTTGGCATGCATTGCCTTAAATTCTTTGCCATTAGGGTAAGGTTTTATATATGAAGGCATTCCCTCTGGCATTTTACCTTCGGTAATTGTTAGATTTGTGCCTTTGTCTTTATTTTCGATTGTTACATCATTGGTCATAAGATCTTTGGTGACTTCAACTTCGGTTTTTTCGCCCGTATTTGGGTCTTTCACCGTGATTGTCTTGTGCGGATTTGGATTACACGCGCCAAGAAATAATAATGCAATACCTGCACCATAATAAAATTTATTTTTCATTGAAGTCACCTCCTAATTTTGTTTATCACAAAATTACGCGCTGTCATTGATAATTATTGCGCAGTCCAGCCACCATCCATTGATAAAATCGCACCATTAATTTGCGATGCGCTATCGGATGCCAGAAACACGCAAAATGCGCCCAATTGTTCAACTGTGATGAATTGCTTTGTTGGCTGCGCCACAAGCATTACATTATTAATTACTTCTTCTTCGGTGATGCCGCGTGTCTTTGCTTGGTCCGCTAATTGCGCTTCTACTAATGGGGTGCGAACATAACCAGGGCAGATTGCGTTTACAGTTACGCCATCTTTTGCATGTTCAAGGGCAATAGTTTTTGTAAGGCCAACGACGCCATGTTTTGCCGCAACATAAGCAGATTTAAAAGGTGAAGCCACCAAACCATGCGCCGATGCAAGATTGATGATGCGCCCAAATTTTTGGTTCGCCATTTTTTCAATTGAATGTTTGATTGTATGAAATGCACTTGTAAGATTTATCGCAATTATGGCATCCCATTTTTCATTTGGGAAATCTTCGATTTTTGAAACATGCTGTATGCCCGCATTATTCACCAAAACATCAATCACCTCAAATTTATCTTGCGCATTTTTTACCATAGTTTCGATTTCATCGGGTTTAAGCATATTGGCGGAATCATAAATAACCTCACCCTTGGTGATTGATTTAAGCTCTTTAATGGTTTCATCAATCTGCTCAACAGCACCTAGGCCGTTGATTATTATATTATAATCAAGCTGTGCAAATGCTTTTGCAATTCCAAGGCCGATACCAGATGTTGAACCAGTAATAAGTGCAGTTTTTGCCATAATTTTCCCCAAGTTGAATGATAATTCATATTTGGAATAGTTACAATTTCAACACTTGGCAAGTGTGGCAAAAGTTGTAATTATAGTTTCGAGGCATAATTTAGGATTTAAAATGAAAAAGAAAGCACCAGGGTTTAATTTTTTAATATTCGCACTTGGCTTTATGGCACTTATGTATTTCACAAATCCGACAAAGCAGAATTTACGCGATTTAATGAAAATGCAAAATAAATTGCCAACCACAATTGCATCTTATTTGCCAATCGAGCGCACAGATTTTAAATTATTTTCGCGCTTTGATATTAAATATGGCTTTGGTCAAAAAACTTGTTGGGGCGCTTTAAAAGTTGTGATTATATGCCCTGCTGACCCTAAAAATAAAGAAGCCCCTAAAGACAAAGTTTCAGATGAAGCCGCCGCAAATGAAAAACCTAATTGATAATTATATCGAAAATTTTCCAGACGATATAAAAGAGATTTTGAATAAAGTCCGCCAAATTGGCAAAAAACTTGCGCCCAATGCAATCGAAAAAATTTCGTATCAAATCCCTTCATTTCATGAAAATGGTATTATTTTCTATTATGCGGCCTTCAAAAACCATTTTAGTATTTTTCCACCAATAAAGGGCGATGCCGAATTATTGGAAAAAGTAAAACCTTATGCAAACCCAAAGGGTAATTTACTTTTCAAATATAAAAACCCAATACCCTATGACTTAATTGAAAATGTGGTTTTACAGCGTATTAAAGAAAACAATTTGCGCAAAAATAGTCAGTAAAATATGCGCTTTATATCTTAATTGTGACTAAGTGACATTGACTCTTGTAAAACTAAGGGTTATTCGCGGCGCTTGCAATTCGCCCGATTGGGCAAAACACTGATGGAATTTCGAAAATGAAAGTTAAAAGCTCTTTGAAATCGCTTAAGAACCGCCATGCGGCTTGCCAAGTTGTGCGTCGTAAAGGCAAAGTTCTTGTAATTAATAAAGTTGACCCACGCTTCAAAGCTAAACAAGGCGCGTGCCACTAATTATTTTACAGCTTAAAGCTAAGATTGATAGCGCTCTTGTTCACAAGGGCGCTTTTGGTTTTTCTACAATTTCATAATCAAAAAATTTTTCAGTCTATCTATAACAAAGACTCTTGAACCCGATTCCAAATCAGATTCTTTTACCCGAATCAGAAGGTTAGTAATTATGGAACTTGGGAACCGACATGCTTTGGATTTATGGCGCGACATTACCAATAGTGCCATTAAAGGCGATGGCCCAGATTTAACGGCACGCCAAACCGCTTTACTTCTTACCGTTCATTTAGATGAGGAACGCCATACGGTGCGCGGCCTTTCCAAGCGGCTGGGATTGCAAAAACCTGCTATTGTTCGCGCGATTGATGCCTTGCAATCACTTGGTCTTTTAAATCGCGTTCGTGACCAAAATGATCGCCGTAATGTATTTATCGAGCCAACCGAAAAAGGTGCGCAAAGACTTATGGATATTGCATCTATTATCTCACAGGGGTTGAATTCCATTCCCATTCAAAATAGATTTGCAATTGAAAATAATCTTCACACCTATGCGGCAGAATAAATTTGACACTTGATAAAGCAATAAACCCATATCGTGATGATATTGCGGCAATAAAATTAAAAGGCACTATTGATGCCCCCAAATTCATAGAACCCGAAAGTATGCAGGTTATAAGCCCATCTGCATTCTTAAAATCCCAACCTGATGAAGCTTCACCATCATTAAATGAGGCTTTGTTGGGTGATATTTTTGAAGTGTATGAAATCAAAGATGGCTTTGCATGGGGGCAATTAAAACGTGATGATTATGTTGGCTATATAAACACCCAACATCTTGACGATAATATAAAGCCCCCGACACATAAAGTTAATGTCTTAAGAACCTATGGCTTCAAAGACGCTGCATACAAGTCACAAATAATTTCCACATTATCTTTAGGTGCACAGATTTACATTGAAGCGGACAATCATGATGAATTTTATGATTGTGGCGAATTGGGCTTTTTATTCAAAAAACATATTTGTAAAATTGATGAATATTACGACGACCCCGTACAAATTGCAAAAATGTATTTAGGTGCGCCATATACTTGGGGTGGCAATTCAAGTCTTGGTGTTGATTGCTCTGGTCTTGCGCAGAATTCGTTTAAGGCTTGCGGTATAAATTTGCCGCGTGACGCAAGGATGCAAATTGCATTCGGTGAAAATGTCGAAATAAAACCTGATTTATCAGGTTTAAAACGCAATGATTTAGTTTTTTGGAAAAGCCATGTGGCAATAATGGTTGATGAAACAAATATAATACATTCGAATGGATTACATTTAATGACATCAATAGAGCCGTTAAAAGACGCTGTTGAGCGTTACATTGATCATGGGCTTCCATTACTTGCAATAAAAAGACACAAATAAAAAGGGCGCCAAAAGGCGCCCCATTTAATTCATTTAACTAAAATTATTTTTTAGCAGGTGCAGCCGCAGCAGGTGCAACCGTATTTGTCACCGCATTTGTAACTGTATTAGTTGCATCAGCAGTAGGCGCAACAGCATTTGCAACCGCATTTGTCACCTCACCCGCAGCAGGGGCAGCAGCCGCAGCCGCAACTTTCGCAGGGTCACGTGCAGGATCTGGCGCAGGAACAGCAGGTGCATTTGGCGAAATTGATTTCAAATATGCAATCATTGCAATTCTATCATCCGCTTTACCATAACCCGCAAAGCTCATTTTTGTGCCTGCAACATAGGTTTTTGGCGAAGTTAAAAATTCATTCAACTCATCATAGCCCCAAGCTTTGCCCAATGCTTTCATGCCATCCGAATAAGCAAAGCCAGCAACC
>CAZKYS010000164.1:0-4469 GCA_964557085.1 uncultured Caulobacteraceae bacterium | reverse complement strand
TACCAAAGGATATGATATTGGTGATTTGCGTCTTTCTTATAAATTTAGTGAACTGGTTGAATTTTACGGGCGTATAGAAAATATAACCGATAAAAAATATGAAACTGTATATAAATATGGCACTTCTGGAAGGGCTTTATATGCAGGTGTAAGGATCGGTTTCTAATATGGATAAGTGGCGCAGTAAATTTATGCCTCGAAATCTAATATTTGCTGTGCCACTTATTTTACTTTGCGGGTGTAATTATGTTACGCCCGCAAAAGTAAATTATTCCAAACATCCAATGCGTATCGCATCTTTAAGCCCATGTGTTGATGCAATTTTGTATGAAATTGCCGATGAAAACCAAATTCTTGGGCTTTCGCATTATTCGTTTGACGAAAAATCATCATCAATTGACGTTAATTACGCAAAAAAATTCAAACCCCTTTCAGGTGGTGCGGAGGATATTATTGCAATAAAACCTGATTTGGTAATCGCTGGTTCGCATATTTCGCCGCAAACAATCGCGCAATTAAACAAATTGGAAATCCCTGTTTTCACTATGGGTTCGCCGCAAACAATCGAAGAAGCCAAAACCCAAATTAATGATATTGCCCAAAAAATTGACCAAGAAGCACGCGGGCAAACATTTATTTCAAAAATTGATCAGGCAATTAATAATGCCAAAAAAGATGATAATCTAAAGCCCAAGGCAATAATGTTTCAAGGCGGCGGCATTGTTCCGGGTGCGGGAACTTTGGGTGATGAAATGCTTAAAAAAGCAGGGTTTGAAAATGTTGCAAGCCAATATAGCAATAGCGCTTATAATGTTTTGACGCTTGAAAACCTATTATTTAACCCGCCACAAATAATGCTGTCCGATGCAAATTTTAATAATGGGCGGGTAATTTCACACCCTGCGCTTAAAAAGGCGAAGGTTTCGATTTATTCTGCAAATTTTCCGTCAAAATATTTAAATTGTGCTGGGGCAAAGCTTGTTCCTGCTTTAAATCGGCTTTCGCAAATTCGATATGAATATATAAAAACGAAAATTAATCATGCCCAATAATTCCAACAACATAAATCTGAATTTATTTTTATTCGTGCTTCTTGCGCTTATTTCTATTTTGTCACTTATGGCGGGGAAAGTATTTGTGCCATTGAGTGAATGGATGTCGGGTGATTTAAAATCCTTGATAATTATGGAATTAAGATTGCCGCGCGCAATAATCGGCATTCTTATTGGCGCAGGTTTGGGAATGTCTGGTGCAGTAATGCAGGGCTATTTACGCAATCCTTTGGCAGATCCCGGCCTTTTTGGGGTTTCATCATCGGCGGCACTTGGCGCGGTTATTTCAATGTTTTTTGGCTTTGCCTTACAGCCGTTTTTATTGCCATCATTTGCGCTTTTGGGTGCAGGTTTTGGAATGTTGGCCTTAACATTATTGGCGGGGCGTTCTGCATCATTAGTTTTATTCACCCTATCGGGTGTAATAATATCAAGCCTTACGGCATCTTTAACCGCGCTTCTTATAAGTCTTGCGCCCAATCCATTTGCGGCAAGTGAAATCGTAACATGGCTTATGGGTGCATTAAGTGACAGGTCATGGGATGATGTGAAAATTGCCCTGCCACTTATTTTAATTGGCATGGGATTTTTGATGGCAATTGCCAAAAATCTTGATGCATTAAGTTTAGGCGAAGCAAGCGCAAAATCAATGGGCGTAAATCTTCAAACCCTTCAATATTTCATAATAATCGGCATTGGCCTTTGTGTGGGCGCAAGCGTTGCGGTTTCGGGAATTATTGGCTTCGTTGGTTTGGTTGTTCCACATTTAGTGCGCCCATTTGTTGGGCATAGGCCGTCGGCAATGCTTTTGCCATCGGCTTTACTTGGGGCAATTTTGGTGGTTGCTGGTGATTGTTTGGTTCGAATAATGCCAACCCAAAGCGAATTACGCCTTGGAATTGCCATGTCATTATTGGGCGCGCCATTCTTCCTTGGCCTCTTGTTTAAAATGCGTAGGGAGATTGTATAATGAATATCGAATTTAAAAATCTATCCCTAAAACTTGCAAACAACCAAGTTTTGAATGACGTAAGCGGCACAATAAAAAAAGGTAAAATCACCGTTGTTTTGGGTGCAAATGGTGCAGGTAAATCAAGCCTTTTGTCATTGCTTACGGGGATAAGGGATGCCGATAATGGCAAAATCAATATTGGTGGGCATGATTTAAAAGATTTAAAACCAAAAGAGCGCGCAAAAAAAATTGGCTATCTATCCCAAAAAAGTGAAATTCATTGGGATATTGATGTGCAGCATTTGGTTGGTTTGGGCCGTTTTGCCCATGAAGATGAAAACATAGACATTATTCAAAATGCAATGAAAGAATGCGATTGTTATTATCTTAAAGATAGAATTGCCAATCAATTATCAGGCGGTGAACAATCACGCATTATGCTTGCGCGGGTTCTTGCGGGGCAGCCAGAATGGATTTTTGCCGACGAACCATTGGCAAATCTTGACCCCGCGCATCAATTAGATGCCATAAAAATATTCAAAAAAGCCGCCGCCAATGGTGCGGGTATTTTATTGGTTTTGCATGATTTAAACATAAGTGCGCAAATTGCCGATGAAATAATAATTCTTAAAAATGGTCAAATAATTGCCCAAGGAGAAGCGGGGCAAATTTTGAACAAAGAAAATATCGCCGCTGCCTATGATGTTGAAGTTCATGAGGTGATTGGCAAGGATGGGCAAAAAATTTTCACACCCATTCGGCGCTTGTAAGTAAAATATCTATTCTATTGCCATTTGGCGCAAAAATTCCTAAATAGCTATCAAAATCAAAGGAAATTTTTATGACCCCGCTTCATGTCAAAACAAAATCATTCAATATTGGTGATATTACTATTGGTGGCGATGCACCATTTGTTTTAATTGCGGGGCCATGCCAAATAGAAGGCCTTGATCATGCATTAATGATGGCGCAAAAAATTGCCAAAGCGTGTAAAAAAACTGGCACAAAATTCATTTATAAATCAAGCTATGACAAAGCTAACCGTTCAAGTGTTGCCACGCAGCGTGGAATTGGCATTGATGAAGGCTTGAAAATCCTTGAAACAGTGAAAAAAGAATTTGGCGTTCCTGTCCTTACCGATGTTCATGAAACAACGCATTGCGAATTGGTAAAGGACGTTATTGACGTTATACAAATTCCTGCCTTCCTTTGTCGTCAAACTGATTTATTACTTGCGGCGGGCAATACTGGCCGTGCGATTAATGTGAAAAAGGGGCAGTTTTTGGCGCCGTGGGATATGAAAAATGTTGCCGCAAAAATCGCATCAACGGGTAATGAGCGCATAATTTTGTGTGACCGTGGAACTTCATTTGGTTATAATACATTGGTTACAGATTTTCGCGGTTTGCCAATTATGGCGCAAACGGGCTATCCAATTATGTTTGATGCTACGCATTCGGTGCAACAACCGGGCGGGCAGGGAACAACATCTGGTGGTCAACGTGAATTTGCCCCAATTTTGGCGCGCGCGGCCTGTTCGATTGGCGTAAGTGCGGTATTCATTGAAACCCACCAAGACCCCGATAATGCCCCATCCGATGGCCCGAACATGATTCAAATTGATGAGATGGAAAATCTAATCGGCACACTTCGCGCATTTGATGATTTGGCAAAGGGTAAATAATGACCCAAAATATTATCGAAATTGGCGCAAAAGTCATCGAGACTGAGGCAGCGGCATTATCATTAATGGCGCAAACCTTGGATGAAAATTTCACCAAGGCGGTTGAACTAATTGCCAATAATCAGGGGCGTGTGATTGTTTCTGGTATGGGCAAATCGGGCCATATTGGGCGCAAGATTGCGGCAACTTTGGCATCAACTGGTACGCCATCATTTTTCGTTCACCCTGCCGAGGCAAGTCACGGTGATTTAGGTATGATTACCAAGGATGATATTTGCCTTGTTATGTCGAATTCTGGCGAAACTTCTGAATTATCTGATGTGATTGCCCATACGCGCCGTTTTGGTATTCCATTAATCGGTATCGCAAGCCGCGCCGAAAGCACATTGTTGAAATCTGCTGACATCGCGCTTTTATTACCAAACGCACCTGAAGCCTGTGCAATTGGTATGGCACCAACCACATCAACCACTTTGACCCTTGCGCTTGGTGATGCATTGGCGGTGGCCGTGATGGATATTAAGGGCTTTAAAAAAGAGAATTTCAAAACCTTCCACCCAGGGGGCAAATTGGGCGCGGCGCTTTTGAAAGTGCACACAATAATGCACACGGGCGATGAATTACCACTTGTAAAACCTGACACTAAAATGGGCGATGTGATTTTGGAAATGACCGCCAAAACCTTTGGTGTTGCGGGAATTATTGATGATAATGGCAGATTATGCGGCATAGTCACCGATGGCGATTTGCGACGTAATCTTGATGGCTTAATGCAAAAAAC